>PHAG01000008.1 GCA_002841625.1 Firmicutes bacterium HGW-Firmicutes-1
TGTTCAGCTGATTAGTACTAATAGGTCGAGGGCTTGACCAAGATGATTCACTAACATTGTTTGTTATTTGAATAGGTAAGGGTTAAAATATATAAGTGTGTAAAATATAATTAAACTTAAGTTTTTCTCTATCACTATTTCAAAACATTATAAATTTAATAATGTTGGAAGACTAATTGAAGGGTTATTAACCAGTCATATGTAAGCCAAGATTTACTCTAAACATGAGTAGATTTTGGTTTTTTTATATGGATTATTACTACTAAATGGGTTATTCAATAAATGAATAAAAAAACTACGTTTTGTTGCCGCAAAATTGTTTTACAATCCATTGGTAGAATAATAAAACGAAAAAGGCTATGAAGAATAATTCCCCAAATTATTTCATAGCCTTTTTTAATGTTGAAATAAGTAAAAGCGAGATTAGATACCAGGGTAATCGGGTAAATGTTGGCTTTTCCTATATTTGTATTGCAATATGCTTAAATATAGACTATTCTGAACTAAAGTTTATATGACAGAATACGACATAATATATGTTCTAAAGGAGACCTCCAATGAGTATGACTAAACATGTAACAAAAGATAACATTGTAAACAAATATAGGCTTATTATAATACCATTAATCATTACTATGATATCAATTTTGAGTGTCAGTATAATAAGCTATAATGTAAGCAAAAATATGCTATTAGAACAAATGAAAGAAGATGGAGTAAGTCTTTCGAAACTAGCGACAAGACAAATCGCAGTTAATGCAAGCTCCTTAGAAGTAATCAATGATATGCTAGAAGAAAAAATTAGAATAGCAGGCAATGCGGTAATTGAAAATAGGCAAAATTTAAGTAATGAATATTTACAACAATTGCAGGAAGCACTGAGCATTGATGAACTTCACTGGATGAATGAAAAAGGCAGAATTATATACACAACTATTAATGAATATATGGGCTGGGAACCTTTTAACGGACATCCCCTATACGATTTTATTCTTAATGATGATAAAGAATTGATGGAAGAAATCCGACCGGATGCTGAGTTTGGAATTCTCCTTAAATATGGATCCATTAAAGCAGATGATGGTAGCTTTGTTCAAGTAGGTATTCTAGCTGATCATGTAAATACCTTAACAGAAAGGTTTAGCTATCAAAGAATTGTTGAAGATTTGTCAGATGAAAATAGTATAGCATATGCTATGTATATAGATCAAAGCTTAGTTGCAGTTGCTGATTCAAACAAAGAAGGTATTGGAAAATATCACAACAACAATGAGTTTAAAGAGGCATTGAATGGAAAAATCTCCACGAAAGAATTATTTGTTCATGAATTAGACTCAAACGTTTTAGAGATTGCTGTTCCAGTAACCAATAAAGATCAAACCATGGGTATACTAGTAATTGGTCTTTCCATGGAAGGTGTATATACTTCTATCAACACTATTTTTATAAATTCATTGATGATTACTCTATTTATGATATTAACATTTTTATGGGTTCAAAATAGAAATGTAATTAAGCCAGTTATTAGGCTAGATAAAAATATTCATGAGATAGATATCGAAAACAATATAGAATATAGACTTCCAATAAGGAATAACGATACCTTTTTAGGACTGGACTTATCTATTAATAAAATATTAGATAAAACACATACTTATTTCTATCAGCTTAAGGAGAACAAAGAGGAACTAAAAGCCTATAACAAAGAAATATCTGTTGCATATGATCAACTATCAAGTACTGAAGAAGAATTAAGAGTTCGATATGATGAAATACAAAGCTATGCACAGAAGCTAGAAAGCCTCAAGCAGAAATATGAAATTGCAATTAATGGTACGAATAGTGCGGTATGGGAAATTAATTTAGAAGATGAGACCATTTATATTTCCCAAGAATTTAAAAATATCATAGAGGTGCCATTTGAAGAAAAGGAGACTGTAACAATATTTTTTGAAGAATATGTGGAATTAGAAGATAAAAAGCAATTGATAAAGGATTATGAAAAAATTAGAAATGGTGAAATAGACGAGATTTATAGTCAAATAAGAATTAGAAGCAAAAATGATAAGTTAAAGTGGCTTTTATTTCATGGTAAAGGAATCAGTGATGCAAATGGAAAAACTAGCTATATCAGTGGTATTTTCCTAGATATTCAGAAGCTAAAAGAACAGGAAGAATATATTGAATTTCTAGCTTATCATGACGCCTTAACAGGTCTCCCAAATAGAAGAAGCTTTATGTCAAAGCTACTTAGCGAAATGAGTAATAAGATACCAGGTGCTGTTATGCTTCTTGACCTTGATAATTTCAAAGGAATCAATGATATGTTAGGGCATGTATTTGGAGATATGGTCTTGAAAAAAGTATCACAAATGCTTATGGATATAGCCAATGATAAAATATTTGTATCTAGATTTGGTGGTGATGAATTTCTTATTCTAATTACCGGTGAAGAGGATTACTATAAAATTGAGGAATACGCAAAAAAAATCATTGGTCTATTTAAAAGCAAATTATTAGTTGAAAATGATGAGGTATATCTTAGCTGTAGCTTGGGAATTACAACATATCCAGTTGATAGTAGCGATATGAATCAGTTGATTATGAATGCTGATATGTCTATGTACAAGGTAAAACATTTAGGAAAGAATAATTATATGTTTTTTGACAAAAGCATGACTGAAGACCTGAGAAAACATACAGAGATAGAGAAAATTCTAAGAGAGGCCATTAAGAGTGAAGGCTTTAAACTTGTATATCAACCACAAATAAGTACAACTACTGGTAAGATCATAGCATTCGAAGCTCTTTTGCGGCTTAAGAATCATAATATATCTCCAGGAATTTTTATACCAGTTGCAGAGGAAACAGGGATGATTATTGAAATTGGAAGATGGGTAACAAGGCAAGCAATTATTCAATTAGCCAAATGGAGGGAAACTGGCTTTGAGCAAAAGCCAGTTGCAATAAATTTTTCTGCCAAACAGTTAAATGATGAGGATTTCATTGGGTTCTTACAAGAAACTTTGCAAGAGTTCGACATATCCCCAATTTATTTAGAACTTGAAATTACTGAAAGTATCTTGGTAGAAAAAACAGATGAAATTATGGAGTTTTTACATAACATAAAGAATCTTGGAATGCAAATAGCGTTAGATGATTTTGGTACAGGATATTCATCTATTAGCTACTTAACCTTTGTTCCAGTAGACAAAATTAAGCTTGACAAATCTTTAAATGATAGATTCTTAGAAATTGAGAACATTAAAGTTATGGATAGTATTATATCACTTGCTCATAGTTTGAATTTGGAAGTTATTGCAGAAGGGATAGAATACTTAGAACAATATAAACGGTTACGTGTTGGAGGCTGCGATTACATTCAAGGCTACCTATTTAGTAAGCCTTTAAATGTAGAAGATATTGATGAGATTTACGATTGTAATTTCACTGAAAAAATCATGTAATTAGGTACCTATTTATACGTAGATTATTATGATGCAAAATAAGGTAGCTACATTTGTTTTACAATGACTTTACACGAAACTTTCTTTATCTTAATATGTCCATGATATGATGGTCATATTAAATGAAAAGGAAGTGTTTATCATTAACCGAGTTGAAGAATTTGACTTGATATTGAAAAATAAAAGTATAACTATTGTTTATCAACCGATTATTTCCTTGCAAAATGGCGACATTTTAGGATATGAGGCTTTAATGAGAGGTCCTGAAGATTCATTTATTAGGTCCCCACTTGAATTAATTGAAGTTGCAAAAGAGAACAATCGAATCTTTGAATTGGAAATGCTTAGTAGAGAAAAGGCTATTTCAGGTGCAAAAGAATTAAATAAAAACATGCAATTATTCATTAATATAGAGCCAGATATATTAAAAGATATTCATTATAAAATGGGACATACCAAGGCATTATTAGAACAAAATGGCTTGAGCGAGAACAACATTGTATTGGAAATTACAGAACGTACTGCAATAGCTGATTATGGAAAGTACATTGATTTAATAGATAACTATAAAAAACAGGGTTACAAAATTGCTATTGACGATGTTGGAAGTGGATATTCGGGGCTAGCAAGAATTAACAACACGAAACCGGAATATATCAAAATAGACATGGATTTAATTAGAGGTATAGATAAAGACTCTTTTAAGCAATCATTATTAACAGCATTGGTTAAGTTTGCTTCAATGACGGGTATGCGTACGATAGCAGAGGGTATTGAGACAAAGGAAGAGCTTGAAACCATTATTCGACTAGGTGTTCATTATGGACAAGGTTATTTTATTGCGCGTCCCAATGCAAAAATAATAAAAAAAATGGATGATATTAAGGATTTGATTTTAGATACTGTTTATAAAAGGGACAAACTTACTGCATATGATATTTATACTTGTAAAATTGGTGCAATTGCAGAAACTGGTCATTCCAAGCATTCTTATGATTTGTGTTATATGATTAAAGAATATATGTATAAGAAACAATGTGAGGGGGTAGCGATAGTTAATGAATATAAAGAACCTATTGGATTGATCATGAAAACGGATTTAGATGCTAAAATGGCTACGCAATATGGATATTCTATTTATGCTAAACGACAAGTCCTTCTTCTAATGGATCATTATCCAATTATTGTAGATTATAATATACCGATTAAAAGAGTATCAGAAATCGTAACATTAAGAGAAGTTGACAAAGTATATGACAATATTATTGTCACACAAAATGGTGAGTATTACGGGATTGTTTCTGTAAGAAATTTATTGCAACAAATTACCAATATTGAAACCAATTATGCAAGACATCTAAACCCTCTTACTTTACTACCAGGTAATAAAATCATCAACAGTATTATTTCGAAAAACATTTCTTTAAATAAAAAAGTAGCTATTTGTTACTTGGATTTAGATAATTTTAAAGTCTATAATGATACCTATGGCTTCGAAAATGGGGATAAAATTATTAAAATGACAGCTAGAATTATTGAAAAACATGTTCAAAATTATTTTCCTTTTGATAGTTTTATTGGACACATTGGTGGAGATGATTTTGTGTTTATTATTCAGAATAATCTAGACAATCTGAACGAAGCGCTGATTCGTATATTAGATGAATTTGACCAATCTATAAAACAATTTTTTAGTCAAGATGACTTAATAAAAGGGAAAATATACGCATATGATAGAAACAAAAGTCTTAAAGAATTTGATATTACGTCTGCATCAATTGGTGTGTATTCGGGAGGACTACAAGGTTTTCAGTGCGTAGAAAAATTTGGTGAATACATAGGTGGAATCAAGAAAAAAGCCAAAGAAACAACAGGAAATTGTTACGTAATCTATGATGAAAATAATAGGATGGTTAACCATTATTGTAGCAATAAAATTGATGTGATAGAAGAAAGGGAACAAATTGAACTCCAAGTAGTACGAGGAGTAAAAGATTTGCAAGCTACTCAGTGAAACAATTGCCTACTTCAACTAGATATACCCCTGTCGTTCCCATTTGACATATTCTCAGGGGAACAGTATAATAATGAAAGAGAGTAACTGTGTTGATAGGCCATTAAAAGGGCATTCATAACTAGAATTAGGTGAAAAAGGAGATAATAATTATGGCATTGTCATCATCATCATCATTAATAGCTTCTTTGAGGGCAAAGTCCCTGACAAACTTATCCAAAACTAGTATATCAGCGTTATCAAATGCTTCAAATAAATTTTCCTTACCAACAATAGAAAACGATCATAAGGATGCCTCACCCAGAGAACGATATGTTCCTAACACACCATATTCTAGAGAACATTACATACCTATGGCACCATTAGCCCGAGAGCGTTATAATTCAAGTACAACATCGATCCATGAGCAATTCTTATCCAATAGAGAAGGACAAGATGGAAATATATTCGAGAGTTATAATCCCTCTGGAAATATTGATTGGACAAGCATAATGGATAATTCATCTTTGAATCCAATTACTTTAAATGCATTAGAGCTAAGGAATTCGCTAGTTAGTATTGGGGATAGTCAAATACCTGATACTAGTGATGCTATGAATACGAACGCCTCTAAGAAAATGAATAATTTGAAGAAAGCTTATGGATCATTACCAGTTACAGGAAACACCTTATTGGATAAAGCAAAGGGAATTGCAAAAAGAATCACATCGTTATACGAGGGTGGAGAGGTTACTGGAAACTTTGATGGACAAGGGATGTCTGTTGGATATCTTCAATGGAACATGGGATCTGGTACGTTGCAACCTCTTTTAAAGGAAATGGCGAACTCATCAGCAACACAAGCTGAATTTAATGAAATATTTAAGGATACTGTCTATATAAAGGATAAGAATGGAAATAAAACGAAGATGACTATGGCAGATGCACTTCGTAATGTTCTTGGTAAAAGTAAGTCTGAGCAACTTACTTTTGCAAGATCACTAAACGATCATAAGAATCGCATCGTAGAACCTTGGAAATCAGCTTTTAATTCTTTAATTAAAAATACTAAATTCATTCAAATAGAAGATAAGCACGCAAAACCATATTTGAATACGGCATCTAATATTATTAACAATTCAGATTTTGGTGTTAAGACTGTTCGTGGTTATGCGTTAGCCTTTGACATTGCGGTTCAAAATGGTTCCATTAAATCATCAGCAAAAACATTAATTCAAGATGCTTTAGCCGGCAAGAGTAATAAGCTGACTAATTATAACAATGAATCCCTAAGTAGAAATCAAAAAGTGGTTATCAAAGACTTAAATGAACGATTAAAAGGCGAAACAGACCCTGAACTTAAAAAGTTATATTACACAGCAGCTGCAGTTGCAATATCTTCAAACGATAGGTTTGTTAAAGATGTTTGGGCTAGAAAGTCTGCAATTATTGCTGGAACTGGAAAGGTACATGGCAGCAACTTCAACTTTAATGACAGTGTTGGTTTGAGTGATAATGCAGTGGTATAATAAATGAATATGAATTTATGATAAAACCCTATAACAAAAGTTATTGGGTTTTTATTTATCTATTGACAATTACCTATATATGTAATATATTACATATATAGGTAATACATTACATAGTTGAGAGGTGTATCACATGGATCAAACAGATAAATTAGATAAAATCAAATTCATTTTTGGGAGTTTGTTTATTCTAGCAAATAAACTTCAGGTTCTAGGAGACAATTTTCTAGATGAGATAACCACAAAACAGTGGTTTCTACTAGTTATGGTTGGCCAATTTAAAGATCATTATCCCACACTTAGCCAAGTAGCATCATTAATGGGAAGCTCACATCAGAATGCTAAGCAAATAGCGTTAAAGTTAGAAAAGAAAGGACTTATATGCATTGAAAAGGATACAAAGGACAGTAGAGCAATTAGATTAAAATTAACTCCAGCATGTTATGAATATTTTGAAGGAAGACAAGGAAAAGACAACGAATTTTTGGAGGAACTATTTAAAGACTTAAATGAAATGGAAATAAACACATTGGCAGTTGGTATTCATAAAATAACGGAACGAACTGGAAAAATAGATCCAACGTTGACAACAGAAAAACAAGGATGGATAACAAATATGTTTCATAACAAAGGGGAGGAATTAAAATGAAGATAGTAGTACTTGATGGTATGGAACAAAAAAACCCATTGTCAAATCCATTAATGAGATCTTTAGAGGATAACAATACGGATTATTCTTATTTTAAGTTAATGGATATGGATATCAAACCTTGTAGATCTTGTGGTGTCTGTGGACTCGTTACCCCGGGAAAATGTAGTATCAAAGATGATATTGAAATTATTATGAGTGCTGTAGCTAAAAGCACGATGCTCATTTTCCTTACTCCAATCAGATTTGGAGGATATTCCTCGGAGCTTAAAAAAATTATTGATCGATTTATGTTGCTGGGATTACCACTTTATATTGTTAGAAAGGGACATTTGCTGCATCCATCACGCTATAATACGATTAAATGGCTTTTTGTAATTGGACTATCAGAAAATAAAAGCTTAGTGCAGGAAGAAAGCTTAAGAAAGCTAGTGAAAAATAACGCTTTAAACATGAGGGTATCACAAAAGGCTCTCATTTTCAAACCAACAGAGGACGGACTTTCAATAAAAACTCGAATTGATTATATTCTAGAGGGGGTTGGGATGAATGCTTAAATATCTTTTAATAAATGGAAGTCCAAGAAAAACAGGAACCTCGTATAGTTTTGCAAGAACAATTAAGATGCTCATTGAAAAAGAAGGTAATAACGCAGAAATCATTCATGTTTACGACTATTTTGATGGTAAAGAAAGCATTCATAATTTGAAAACTATTATTCCTGAGTATGATACATTAGCGCTCATCGCACCACTCTATGTAGATACGCTTCCTTATCCAGATATATGGTTTTTAGAAGAAATGTTGAAAGATTGTAAAGATGAGCTTAATACAAAAGGGCTGTTTGCAATAGGTCAATGTGGGTTTCCTGATATTACAAGATGTGAGCCTTTATTAGATGTATGTAAATTTTTTGCCGAAGAAACAAAAATGAATTGGCTCGGTGGACTAGCATATGGTGGTGGTGCAATATTAAATGGTGCATTGCTAGAAAATTTAGGTAAAAAAGGAGAAACAATAACAGCTGCATTCAAGTGTGCATTAGATAGTATTCACCAAAACAAACCAATTTCCCAAAAGGCTCAAGCATTGATTACTTTAAAAATACCTAAACTTCTTTATCGTCCATTAGCAGTATTTTTAAATAACAATGCTAGAAAGACCGCGAAAAAGAATGGAATATGTCTTGAAAGAAAATTTTATCTCGAATAGAATACCAATAAAAATAAATATATCTTCTTCCTTTTCAATTATTATGGTAGAATAGTTTATAAGATATATCATAGGAGGGAGGTCAAGAATGAAGTATAGCGTAGCCTTTGAACCTATTCCTTTCGAGTTGAAAAACGGTGTTAAAACACAAGAAACAGTTATAATAACCTTTTTTGATGATAAAGGTCTACAAACGGAAATAAAAGAATATGGATATTTAGACAATCATGCATTAAGAGATCTAAAAATGGCATCTCCTTCCTTTCAACTTAAAGAGTTATACTTTAAGGATTTTTCTATACAGGATAATCATGATATATATGAATGGGATGATAATAAAACGGTACATAGCTTTCATGCAGAAAAGTGTTTTTTTGATGGAGATGTTAACTTTAGTGGTGTAACTTTTGGTAAAGGCGGCTTTAGTTTGGCTCATTCTTGTTTCGGGAATGGTACAATAGATTTTCATAAGACGGTTTTTTTGTCGGATACAGTACAGCTTAGTGGTATAAAATTTGGTACAGGTGAGAAAATATTTACATCAACTAAGTTTAATGGTAAAATCATAAATTTCTTCAGCACTGATTTCGGTAATGGAGATGTTAATTTTAAGTGCAGTAGCTTAATCAATGCACACTTGAATTTTAGTGGTGCTATTTTTGGCGATGGTGATGTTGATTTTGATTTTACAACATTTGGAGTAGGGGGCGTAGATTTTTCAGGTGTTAATTTTGGAAAAGGACAAATTTCCTTTAGAAATGCCCAGTTTAATAATGGTGATGTTATGTTTTTTGGCTCTAGCTTTGGAGCAGGAAAAGTTACTTTTAGTGACGCTGTTTTTGGAAATGGAAATGTAGATTATAGTTTTTGTAAATTTGAAAAATGTATTGTTCATTTTAAATATGCGAAGCTAGGCATTGGAAAGTTTAATATGAGCAATATAAACCTAATAGATGGGTATATATTGTTCAAATCTGTCCGGTTTAAGAGTCGAAGTATTTATTTCTCAGAAAGCATAATTGATAAGCTGATTTTTCTAAACTCGTTATTTATTGAACATGCAGAAATGAGCCTAGAACAATGTCATGAGTTAGTAGTTGAGAATTGTATTATTGAAAAAACTTTTGATTTAATTGCTACGAGCAAAAAAAAGGTTAACATAGATTGTCTCAATTTGATCAATACAAAAAACCTTGGTCAGATTTACATTGATTGGGGCACAAATGATGTGAAAAAAGCAATTTATTCGCAAGGAATTTCGACAACTTATCGTGAAAAAGCTGATCAGTTTCGCTTGCTAAAAGAGAATTTTCATAAAATAGGACACTATGACGATGAAGATTATTCCTATGTTGAGTATAAAAGATGCATGAGTATGTCTGAACTTAATGGAGAGGACTTATTTAACCATAAATATAAAAAAATTATAATTATAAATAGACGTATTGTATATCCATTTAAATGGTTTGTACTTGACTTTGTAGGAAACTATGCTACAAATCCTTTTAGAATACTTAGTTCAATGTTCATGACAGCGATTATCTTTACTATCTTATATACATTGCCGTTTATTCAATTAAATGGTGATAAAGGATATGCAAAAGCCTTAAATAATCCGTTACTGGACTTGTATTCAAATGCGCTATATCATAGTGTAGCTACGCTTTTTACAATTGGATACGGTGATGTTAACCCTGGGAATATTTATGCTATGATTCTATCTGGTTTGGAAGGTTTTACTGGGTTATTTTTGATGTCATATTTTACAGTTGCATTTGTACGTAAAATATTAAGATAATTTAGCAAAGAATCTAATAACTTGATAAGTGCATATATTCTGTGATATTATATAGTAACAAAGTATGTCATATTATTTAGGAGGATTGTTATGGATGATTCTAAAAAGCGTTATGATAATACAAAATCAAGTCTTGATGAAGGCCTTATTATAAATACTATTATGAACAATTCTCATGATACTATTTATTTCAAAGACATCAAATCAATTTTTCTTTTAAGTAGTAAAGCTCACGCTATGCAATTCGGTTTTGAAAATCCGTTAGATATTGTAGGGAAAAGTGATTTTGATTTTTTTCCAGACTCATTTGCTCGTCAAGCATATGAAGATGAACAAAACATTATTTTTTCGGGGGAACCGTTGATTGGAAGGGTTGAAAAGTGGGAAAAGCCTGATGGTACCACCACATGGCTTTCAGCATCAAAGCATCCTTTATTCGACTATGATGGAAAGATCATCGGTACGTGGGGAACTTCTAGGGACATAACACCGCTGAAAAGAGCAGAAGAAGAATTGGCTAAAGTAAATCAGAAACTTGTTAAAGTGAATAGGAAGCTAGAAGAATTATCGGTTATTGACAGTCTTTCAGGACTTTATAATCATAGACATTTTTACGAGGAACTAAAAAAGACCTTCGATTTATATATAAGACAGAAGCAAAAAGGAAATACCAATAGTTTTTCTGTAGCATTTTTAGATATTGACAATTTTAAAAGTATAAATGATACATATGGTCACTTAGTAGGGGATTTAGCAATTAAGCATATTGCAGATATTATGATTAAACATACACGTTCTATTGATGGGTGCTTTCGATATGGTGGTGATGAATTTGCAATTATTCTATCTGATACCAACCTTGAAGTTGCTAAGGGAATTGCAGAAAAATTGCGGAAAATAATTGAAAGTTCACCAGTGTTCTTAGAAGATATGACTGTATTGATAACAGTTAGTATTGGCGTAGCATGTTATAGTGAATCTGATAGTATGAAGGACTTGATTCAAAAAACTGACGACAAGCTCTATCAATCAAAAAATGAAGGTAGAAATAAAGTCAGTTAATTTTACAAAAGAGGTGATACTATGAACGTTGAATATTTAAATCCGGTAGTGAGTGCTGCAACATATGTATTAAAGGAAGCGTGTGGTTTGGATATAAGCACAGGGAATCCATATTTGACACAGGCAGTATACGATGAGAGGATTTTCATAGTAATGATTGGCATTACAGGTCAGCTTCATGGACAAGTTATATTAAGCATGAATGAAAAAGTTGCCTGTATGGTTGCTTCAAAAATGATGATGGGAATGCCAGTAAATGAATTAAATGATATTGCAAGGAGTGCCCTAGGTGAGCTAATGAATATGACTATGGGAAATGCTGTTACAATGTTTTTTAACAAAGGGATAACCTTAGATATAACACCTCCAACAATATTTTTAAGTAATACGTTGACAATGAACGTAGGTGACGCAAAAATGATTTGCATACCAATAACCTTCGATGGAGATTTGTTAATCGAATTAAATATTGCTATTAAGGAAAATAAGAGCTAATGCAGAAAATTAACGCAGAATTTGTTAGACATGCCTTTGCGAGTAAGGATTCGTTAAGGGAATATAGTATTGCTGCTATGGAAATAGAGTTATGGGAATCTGAAAAAATTATATTCGAAAAATATTTTAATAAAGAAGATAGAATCCTTGATATTGGATGCGGAACAGGCAGAGTTACGTTTGGACTTCACAATTTTGGATATAATAGCCTTATTGGGGTTGATGTATCAAAAGAAATGCTTAAGGAAGCAATTCGCATTAATAATATAAGGAATGCTACCATTGAATTTAGACTTGGAGATGCTACTAAGCTAGACTTAGGAGATAAGATATTTGATGGGGCTATTTTTGCGTATAATGGATTAATGCAAATACCTTGGTTGGAAAACAGAATGAAGGCATTTAAAGAAATAAATAGAATCCTTAAGTTAGGTGCCATATTTATTTTTACTACGCATGATCTGAAGACTAAGGACGTAAATGTTCAAAGGTATTGGAAAGAAGAAATGGAATTATGGAGCAAAGGAAAGCAAGATCCAAGGCTTCCTGAGTTTGGAGATCTACTATATAAAAGTTTTGATAGGCAAATGTATATGCATGTTCCAAGTAGAGAAGAAATAGTGAATTGTTTAAGCGCAACTGGTTTTGAAATTGTCGAGGACTTATATAGACCAGAGATCATTGAGGAATCAGAAGAAGTGCAGTGCTTTTCGGATGATTGTAGATTCTGGATTGTTAGAAAAACAATAGACGTATCCCTTTAATCAAGCATATCAACCACCCTAAATGGGGTGGTTTTATATATAAAGGAGAACTAAAATGAGAGCATTCTATGGAATAGTTTTTGATGATGAAACTAAGAATAAGATTTATGGTATTCAAAGTGAAGTTAAGAAGTATACAAGTAGAGGTAAGTTTGTGCCGTTAGCTAATTTTCACATAACACTAAAATTTTTAGGTGATATCGACCCAAAAGAATTTGATGATTATTGTGATTTACTTGAAAGTGCGGTCGGGGGCTTTAATGCCTTTCAAATCGTTACGAAAGGAATAGGTGAATTTACCAAGGCGAACAAGGCAATGCCATATATAGGAATTAAAGAGAGTAAAGCACTTATTGCCATGAATAATAATATTCAACAAATGGTAAATAGAAGTTATTTGTTAAGACATGAAAACTTCACGCCACATATTACCTTAGCCAGACAGGTTGAAACCAAAGAGCGGCTAAGTGATATAGAAATTACGAACTTTAATATTGAAGTAAATAAAATTGCTTTATTTGAAAGTAAGAATGAGAAAAATAAACTTGTATATGAAGAGAGAGCAATTATTAGACTTGTTTAATTGTAATAAGAATGTTCTGCGAAAACTATTTACTGTTTTATTAATTTGTGATAAAATTAACAGTGTAATAGATTTACCATTCATTGCTAATTGTATTTCATAATTGACAATGACAATATTATGATATAAACTAAAATTGGGATATTTTAACATACTTATTCTTAATAAGAAGGCTTAGGTTTTCTTATTGTAATAAATAAAATAGTTTCTTTATAGAAGCTAAACCCAATTCAGTTAGTGAAAAAATATTTCTAGGAGGAAAAAAAATGGCAGTAAAAGTAGGTATTAATGGTTTTGGACGTATTGGACGTCTTGTATTTCGTGCAGCAATTGACAACGCAGAGGTAGAAGTGGTAGGGATTAATGATCCTTTCATCGACCTTGAATACATGGTATACATGTTAAAGTATGATTCTGTACATGGACAATTTAAAGGTGAAATTTCTATTAGTGGAGACAAACTTGTTGTTAATGGCAAGGATGTTTCTGTATTTGCTTCAATGAAAGCGGATGAAATTAATTGGGCTTCATGTGGAGCTGAATATGTAGTTGAATCAACAGGCGTATTCACAACAACTGAAAGCGCTTCCGCACATTTAAAGGGTGGAGCTAAAAAAGTTGTAATTAGTGCACCATCTGCTGATGCACCAATGTTTGTTATGGGTGTTAACCAAGAAAAATACACTAAAGATATGGTGGTTGTTTCTAATGCATCTTGTACAACAAACTGTTTAGCACCAATTGCAAAAGTACTTAACGATAACTTTGGTATCGTAGAAGGCTTAATGACTACTGTTCATGCTACAACTGCTACTCAAAAAACAGTTGATGGCCCATCAAAAAAAGACTGGAGAGGCGGACGTGCAGCAGCAGCTAACATCATCCCTTCATCAACAGGCGCAGCAAAAGCAGTTGGTAAAGTAATTCCTGAATTAGCAGGTAAATTAACTGGTATGGCTTTCCGTGTACCAACAATCAACGTTTCAGTTGTTGACTTAACTTGCCGTTTAGAAAAACCAGCTACTTATGCTGAAATCAAAGCGGTTATGAAAAAAGCTTCTGAAAATGAATTCAAAGGTATCTTAGGATATACTGAAGATGCAGTTGTATCAAGCGACTTCATTACAGACCCTAGAACTTCAATCTTTGATGCTAACGCGGGTATTAGCTTAAACGATAACTTCGTTAAAGTAGTTTCTTGGTATGATAACGAATGGGGTTATTCAAACAAAGTAATCGACCTTATTGCATACATGGCTAAGGTAGACGCTAAATAATAAGTGGTTATAAAATAACTATACATTTTAAAAATGTTTCGATTGCAGTTGCAGTCGAAACATTTTTTTATTCATTAAGAAGGTTCTGTATATGCAATTGAAAAACAGATAGGTAACGAGGATTTTAACTCGGCGTATAAATAACAAAGATATTTAACGCTGCGCAGCCGATTTTCTTGTAATTCACTTTGAAGTAGAACTATGGATTTACAAAAACGCACATGGCTTTTTGTGAAGGCATATCGGACATTAAAAGCATTTCTCTATCAAAGGTTGCAACGTGAATCGCATAATCCAGTACTTTGCCTGAAATTAGTGTGGACAGCTGATTAGGATGTGAAAGTAATAAATCTTTATTAAAGGAGTTCGACATTTCTGGGAAGAAAGAAGCATAGAAAATATTGCTTTCAACCAAATCTTGGAAGAAATGACTTCCGAAAGAAAGTTCTGGAATCATTCCTCCTTTTGGATATGATTCTTCACAGATTGCAGTAAATTTATTAATTTCTGCAAACATTACAGGAACTCCGAGTGAAGCCATAGTCGAGCCACATCTTCCTGGTACAACGAGCATAATATCATCAGACTCATCAAAGACAGCATTAAGCTTTCCAATTGTTCTGGCAACTTCATGGCGATCTTGTTCTGATAATAAAATATATTGTTCAGGTATTACGTAAACTACTGTTTTGATTACTCTAGCTTCGCCACCGCCTACAAAGCCACCATTAAGTGAGAATAATTTATAATGATCAGGAAGGTTTTCAGGTAATTTGATAGTACTTCCTGCTTTGAAGGTTTGCAAAGGCCTACATTGGACAAAATCAATAATGATATTATCTTTTGATTTATTCATTGTAAACTCTACATCTACAGGGCATTCATAAACTTTTTCGAGGAGTGCTAGAGAGTCTCTCATTTTATTTAGAAAATCAGTGGTTTCGAATAATTGTTTGAAATCAGTTCTTATCACCTTTAAATGATTCATGCCAATGTCTCGTGCTCTTTTTTCGGCAGCTAAATCGCGGCTTATAATCCAATTGGTCTCTACTTCTGTTAGATTATCAATCGCTTCTTGAACTGATATCGTACAGGAGGTATTGTTTTCAATATCCAATACATCCATATAACATTGGGAATTGTTTTCACCATGGTGATCAGTTGGTAAGGTATTAGGCATATCTAAAGAAACAATGCTCGTATAGTCACCATCAGTTCGATCAACTGCTCTTGTGCCAAGCCCCATTACGATTCGAATCATACCAGCCTCAGGATTCATATTTAAATGCCATACATAAGAGCTATAGGATAGACCTACGCCAGCAACCAATGGATAGAAGTAATTTCCATGATAAGAGCCCGACACCCTTTGAACCAATACAGACATTTGTTCTCCAAGATTATTCAGTCCTCGTTTCTTGCGATATATTAATGCAGGTAATTCAACAGTACTAGCATATACGTTGCGAATTGCACTAATGAAGGATTCCATACGTTCTTGTGTATCGCCTTGATTTGCGCAAAATACACTATGGTATTTGCCAGCAAATGCATTGCCATATCCATCCTCAAGTAAGCTACTAGAGCGAACTATAATTGGAGTTCTTCCTAAAGCATCTAAAGCTTGCTCAAATTGACTCATAATAATACTTGGAAAGCTACCTGCAAGTATTTTTGCATGTAGTTCCTTGGCAACGGTAAAGTAACCTTCTGTTGAACGTTGTTGCATATGTAATAGCCATAAGCCATTATGGATTAAGAAGGACTGCCATACATCAGAACCAATGTATAAAGAATCTTTTTGTAAATGTGCAGCTGCTTTCTCACCCTTGGTATGACCGCATAAGATACGCCTAGCAAGCAACATTCCAACTGATTTTCCACCTATATATCCAGTGCCAATCATGCGATTCCGAATACCCAATAAGTCATCTAAAGTAAAATGATTTTTAGCAAGAGCTAATATTTTTTCGTCTTTTCCAAGTAAAAGGGTACATAGTCTATGTATCATTCTATCTATTTCTTCTTTATCAGGACTAGACCATCTAAGTGATTCTGCTTTAATAAATAGCTGTTCCCAATAATCTAGTTTATGAATGATAGGATATGGAAGACGTAATATATGATGCAATCCATCTGTTTGAGGAATTAACTTATTATCCGACCAAATATGAGGCATGAACATAGTAGGTGAATCTCTATTCCAAACCTTTTTTGGTTGTACTACTTGGCCATCATCGGACGTATTTAAATCTATCATAATTTGTGTTGTATCTAATATTCTAGAAACTGTAGCCCAATCATGGTGCTTACGCATGATACAGAAATAAGCAACAGTATCTAACAAAAATAAATAGGGGCAAGTAACAGCAAAAAAATTGCCAATCATCAAATCGGTTGCCCAGGTTTGTTGTAGTGATGAAAGTGAATCAAAAATGTAATAGGCTCCTAAACCAGCCTCAGTTATAATGTTATAAATCTCAAAAGAAAAATGCTGAAACCCCAACGAAGAATCTAATATATATACCTCAACACCTTCTGTATCTTCAATAATCGGAGGATGTGAAGCAAATCTAATATATAGAATTTTTCTGCCTTCTTTTCTTGCATTTGAAGCAAACGCACGAGCATATTGCATATAATCTTCTAAACTATCTACCTTCCAAACTACATTATCTCCTAGCCAAATATGATCAATGATCTCATCAAGTGCAGGTACTCCAGAATGAATTCTCTTATCAGACATTTAGTCAACTCCTTTGATATCTGTATCTATTTCATAGGGTTATATTCATTTATAATACTAAATTATAAGAAAACATACAAGAGTATTGTGATTTAAGCTTGCATTTGGTTACGAAACCGTAGCGAATGCAGAGGTTTTGTAGATTGACTGCCAAGAATTTAACCTAAAAAAAAGAAAACTCCCTAGGAACAATGTTGACACCTATGTGCAAACAACCCAAGAGTTTTTCTTCTAATATTGAATATATAATAGAAATAACTGTTTTGTCGATAGCTTAAATCAGTAAGAAATGAACTAAAATTACTCTTTATTTTCCACTTCAATATCTGTTAATTGCGGATGCCACAATGGTAATGCAACAATCGCTTTATATAAATCCCCATCAATCTCTATCTTAAACGTACCACCTTGAAGGGTAGTTAAGCTTTGAGCTATAGATAGCCCTAAGCCAGAGCCTTCAGTAGTTCTTGATACTTCACCACGCACAAACCTTTCTGTCAATTGTTCAGGGGAAATATCAAGGGGCATAGCCGAAATGTTTTTTACTGTTAACTGACCGTGTGTAGCCGTTTGAATGATATCAATATATACTCTGGAACTCTTAAGCGAGTACTTTATTACATTTGACATTAAATTTTCGACGATTCGCCACATATACTTCCCATCCGCACTTACAAGGGTAGAAAGATCTGAATTTATTCGAATATCTAATTCAGAAGCTTTAATTAGTTCTTCATATTCACCACATGCTTGTAACATCAGCTCATGTAAATCTACTTTTTCAGCAGTAACTATAAGATTTCCACTTGATGCTTTGCTCGCTTCAACCAAATCTTCGACCAGATTTTTTAATCTATTTGATTTTTCTTCTAGTATTTCTACATATCCATTGGCTATCTCATTTTTTAATTCTTCTTTTTTCAGAAGGTCTACATATGTGATAATAGAGGTCAAAGGAGTTTTTAAATCATGAGAAACATTTGTAATAAGATCTGTTTTCATTCGCTCACCTTTAACGGCCTCTATAACTGCTTTTTTAAGTCCAATCTGTAAACTTTGAACGTCTTCCGCAAAGCTTGAGAATGCAACGGATATTTTAGAAGAATCTATTTTGTAGTCTAAGTTGCCTTTTGATATCTCTTTTGTTGCTTCCATTATTTTGGATAGGGAAACAAGTGACTTGCCTAAAAATATTAAAACAACAGTATTAAAACCAATTAAGAAAATTGTACCAAAGAAAAATGATGTATAGCCACCTAAAATTGACAAAGCAAATACAATACTATTTATACCGCCATAGGCTAAAAGTAAGAGCATGAGCCATACCTTGAATACCTTGCCGTTAAAGCACATTTTAATAAAGTTTCTGAATGCTTTTAATATAACATAAAATAAGGAATTCGTTATTAACTGCTTGTTTTTAATTTGTCTTATCATTGAAAGTAAGTAACTTAGGCCAATCATAAAATCAATTGAGAGCACCATTGATGTGATTATAATGAGTTCAAGATCATCACCATAATATGAAAATTGACCTACAAAACCAACTGAGATAATTGCGGCTAATAGAACCAACAAAGAATGCATATCGGTATATATTTTATCAATAAAGATTAAGTGAATATGTCCACCCTTTTCTCTTCTTCCTGCAACACAAAAGAGATAAATCATTAAACCAAGTAAAGTAACAAATGAAACAATACCAATGATCATAATATTTTTAATATTATCTTTAATTTTGTTATAGGTCACATAGGAATCATAAAATATATCTCCAGGTTGTAGTGGTTCTTGAATAGATGCATATATTTCATAATTTGTTTGAGCTAGCATAGAATTAAAATCAAAATAATATTGATATCTATAGTTTTTTGTAGTGGTATAATTTGATTCGAGTTCATTAAAATAAACGCTCATTGGCATATTTTGAATGAATTTTACTTTATCTGGGGCCGTTACATTTGTCATTTGATCATTGGTTTTCGTATTTTGAATTAAAAAGAAGAAGTTTTTGGTACCAGAGATATTATTTTCAATAGTCTTTAAGCGCTTCAAATTATCTTGAATCATATATAATTCATTGTTTGATGCTTTGATGGTTTCTTCATCAATGAGCACAGTTTTTAATTCAATAATATTATGTAAAAGATCTGTGAATTCACGTTGAAAGTTGGAGGTTTCAAGGTAACTTTTAGTAATGACTTCTTCATGATGATACAATAAATAAATACCGCTTCCAGTAGCCCCAATAAAACAAATCAAAGCTAAAACAGTAGCTATTATTTTTGAACCTAACGCATATTTAATATTTTTCAATTTTGTATCCAATGCCCCACACCACCTTTAAGTATTTCGGATCCTTGGAATTAATTTCTATCTTTTCTCTAATACGTCTTATGTGTACAGCAACGGTATTTTCAGCAGAAAAAGAGGGTTCATTCCAGACCCGTTCATAAATTTGATTAATAGAAAAAACTTTCCCTAAATTTTCCATGAGAAGCTTAACAATGCCATATTCAGTAGCAGTAAGTTTAATCGTTTCGGAATCTAAGTGCAGTTCTTTGGTGTCTTGATCGAGCTCAAGTGCACCAGTTTTTAATACATTTGCTTTTTGAGCGATACTTCCGAGTGCAGTATAGCGACGCATTTGAGACTTCACTCTTGCAAGGAGCTCTAAAGGATTGAAGGGTTTGGTAACATAATCATCTGCTCCGAAGTTAAGCCCTATTATCTTATCTGTATCCTCAGATTTTGCTGACAAAAGAATGATTGGTATATTTTGAGTTTCTCTTATTTTAAGAGTTGTTGTTAGTCCGTCTAACTCGGGCATCATAATATCCAATATGATCAAATGGATTTCGTTTTCTGATAATGCCTTTAGAGCCTGTGTACCAGTATAAGCTTTTATTACTCCATAATTTTCTTGCTTAAGGTAGATTTCAAGAGCATCTACAATTGCAATTTCATCGTCACATACTAGGATATTTAGTGAATTCATTTAAAGAACCTCCATTGTTTTTATTCATTGATTATGAACGTTCCACATAATCAATTGGAAAAGCGGCAGATAGCTAACACTGATTTTAGCACGTCATAGCCGATTTTCTTGTCCAGTAGGAAAGTTCTACTTTCCACGAAGCATAGAACAAAGTGTTAGATAGCATAAATTATTACGTAACGCGCTGACAAGCGCTTTGTTCTAGTATCACCTGCCTTTTGTACTATAATAGCAAGTAATATTTACAAAACCCTTTATATAAATCTTACATTATTCTTAATAAAATTGCCTTTCAATATATAGCCAATATACACTATTATACTGAAGGAAGCAACGAATTCTGAGGCTTTTGTTGCCTTAAGTTATGATTTGCTATATACTTTAACCAAAGAACATTACTGTGATGGAGGTATTATTTGATGATGATTGGGTTTATTGGAACAGGCGTAATGGGTAGAAGCATGGCGTTACATTTAATAGAGAACGGCTATAACTTGATTGTATATAATAGAACGAAAGCAAGAGCTGAGGATTTACTAGAAATGGGCGCCATATGGAAGGACACTGTTGGTGAGGTTGCTAGGGAAGCAGATGTCATTATTACAATGGTAGGATACCCAAAGGATGTCGAAGAGATATATTTGAGTGAAAATGGAATTATTCAATGTGCAAAGCCGGGAAGTACAATGATTGACATGACGACCTCCAAGCCTTCTTTGGCAAAACAAATTCATGAAATAGCTAAGACCAAAGGTCTGCATGCATTAGATGCTCCTGTTTCCGGTGGTGATATTGGTGCTAAAAACGCTACTCTAGCAATTATGGTAGGTGGAGATTTAAAGGTATTTGAGGAAATGAAAACTATATTTGAATGTATGGGTAAAAATATTGTATGGCAGGGAGAAGCAGGAGCGGGACAACATACAAAAATGTGCAATCAAATAGCGATTGCATCAAATATGATAGGTGTATGTGAAGCAATGGTATATGCAAAAAAAGCTGGACTTGATCCGGAAATTGTTTTGAAAAGTATCGGAGCTGGTGCGGCGGGTAGCTGGTCATTGAGTAATTTGGCTCCGAGAATGATTAAGGGTGACTTTGCACCAGGGTTTTATGTTAAGCATTTTATTAAAGATATGAGTATAGCATTGACTGAAGCAAAGGAAATGGGGTTTAGTGCACCGGGATTAGAGTTATCAAAAAGTTTATATGATCTGATTGCAAGTGATGGAAAGGAAGATCATGGCACACAGGTTTTATTCCAATTATTGAATAATCAAAAGTTACTTTAATGGAATGTGCAAGACCGATAGAAGGTTATAATGAAAGAAATACAATGTGATAGGAATATATAAAAAACTTTATTTATGAAGAGCTTAAGTGTATAATTATATATATATAATTGCTACTATATGTAGAATAACTTGAGGTGGTATTATGCAGGTTAAAGAGATTAAAAAATTATTTTATACAAATGATGTAAAAGAAGATCAATATCGTGCATATACAATTATATTCATGGCATCAGCACTTGGGCTTTTGCTACACTTATCCTTTGCGATTATATTTCATCTATTGGATATTCATATTTTGGCTAGAATTAATTATGTTAGCATATTCATCTATAGCTTTTGTGTATTCATTAATCGAAAGGCTTACCACAATCTAGCATTACTCACAGCTTTGTTTGAGGTTGTGGTACATTCGGTCATAGCTACATTGCTATTGGGGTGGAGTGTGGGATTTCATTACTACATTTTGTGTATTGGTTCACTTTCTTTTTATGCAACAACAATAAAGATTCATTTGAAAATTGCGGTTTCAGTTTTTTTGCTGATTACATATATTTTATTAAGCTATTTAACAGACGGGATAGCAGGTCCTTATACATTAAATGTAACGCATAGCGCTTTATTTAATTACTTTAATATTATTTGTTCTTTTTCCGTATTCACCTTTATGGCATATTTATATAGTCATTCAGTTGGAAAGGTTGAGTATGCTTTGCGAAAAGAAAACGTAGTTTTAGGAGTAGATGCAAATACGGATGTTTTAACTGGAATACTTAACCGGAGATATATCATGAAGGTAATTGAAGAAAGAATTAGGGACTATCAAAAAAACAATGAATCATTTGTGCTGGTTATGTCGGACATCGATGACTTTAAGAGTTTAAATGATAAGTATGGACATGAGTGTGGTGACATCGTTTTAAGTGCCGTAGCAGCCTTTTTTTTAAAAAATTTAAGGAAAGATGACTTGATAAGTCGATGGGGTGGCGAGGAATTTCTAATACTACTCCCTAAGACTACTATTTCTGAGGGTGAAGCTGTTGTTGAGAAAATTAGAGAGAGGTTATCAAATCATACGATATTATACCAAAGAGAAGAAATAAGAATTACGATGACCTTTGGGATATGTGAGTTTTATGAAAATATGAGTTTTTCTGACTTAATAAATATTGCGGATCAGCGATTATATAAAGGGAAGAATCAAGGTAAGAATTGTGTTGTTTCTTAAGATGAGAAATAAATAAACATATAGCTGACTTCAGGTTGTCGATAAAAGCATTTTTTCTGATAAGTGTATTCATTATTGGAAGTAAGTGTTCATTTTTCTGGCCTTACCCTTCGGCCGGTCAGGCGAAAAATGAACACTTACTTCCTTAGTATGAATCTAGAAGAAAAAATGCTTTTATCTCTGTTTCGATAAGATCAAGTAAATTGTCAACATTTTGTAGCCTCTTTAGGAGGTTTTGTTTTTTATTCGTGAAAAATTTTTTTGAGCCATATTAGGGCGAAAGTAATAATTCCGTAGAACATTAATACAATCATCAGGGTGTAAAGTCTTTCCATATTGGTACCATCAGCCATTAAAACAGGACCTAGACCAAAAAAGGTAACTAAAAGGTATAGAATAATAAATAGGAAGTAGATTATTATTTTTTTCATCCAAATACTCCTTTACATAAATTATATTATATTAATTTTAATCAATTTTAATACTATAGCAAAAGTGTTATTTCTTCAATTATTAACCATTATCAAAATCATAAATATCTTTATTTCTCAAGAGAAAAAGTGTATAATTAATCTTATATATTGACTTTTTTTGCACGGGATCATCTTTGAATAGGAACAGCTTTGCACTAGTAACTAAAAATTTTCATAAAAAAGACATCAGGAGGATAAGAATGAGTATTAAGCTAAAAAACATAATCATAGTTGAGGTATTGGTATTTTTGACTGTATTAATTATTTCTACATACTTTTATAATGTTACGAGGGAACAATATTTTGATTCAATTCAGGGGAAACTACAAGCAATCGTTTCGACAGTTGCTCAAAACATCGACACTCAAACGCATGAAGAAATTTTTCAAGGCAAAGAAAAGACGGAAGCCTATATGGATATCTTTAATAATTTATCCAAGGTGGTTGAACAAAATGAGTTAGAATTTATTTACACAATGAAAATAGTCGATGATTCTATTTTGTTTGTAATAGATAGTGATCCAGAAAGTGATACTCAAGTTGGTGAGATATATATGCCTTTAACTGAGAGTACTGAAGCATTGAAAAAAACAATAGATGGGACAATAAGTGTAGAAGAGGAATTCTATACAGATGGATATGGAACGTTTTTATCAGCCTATGCCCCTATCATTGATAGCAATGGAGATATAGTTGCAATTGTTGGTGCAGATATAGAGGCAAGTGAGATCATATCAAATTTACGAGAACTAACTATAAAAATACTTGCATTTGGATTCATCATTTTATTAGTTGTGCTAGTTGTAATATATTTTGTTTTTGATAAAATGACCAAGCCACTTCTAGTAATTAATAAAAAGGTGCATGACCTTTCGACAAGCAATGGAGATTTAACGCAGCGTCTGGAGGTACTATCCAATGATGAACTTGGTAATTTAGCTAAAAGCACCAATGCATTATTAGAGTTTTTGAACGGGGTCATTAGCAATATTAATAAAGATACAATTATTTTAAATAAGAGTATTGATCGTATCAATGATAAAATCAATCATTTTGATTCTGATACAAATATTATGCTAGGGCAGAGCCAGAAATTAGCTCAGGATGCGCATAATACGAAAGATAATTTGGATGATAGCAATTTACATATTAACGAATTATTAGATTCTATAAATGAAGTTAAGGGTACTATGGAGGGATGTAAGAGCCACCTTGCCACAGCTACTAAGATGATTAGTAAGAACAAAGAAAATATTACGAACGAAAAAGAAACCATAAGTAAACTGAGTACTGCAAGTGAAAAGACCAGTACTGCTGTTACTAGGCTTATGAATGTATCTAGTAATATTGGAGATATACTAAAGATTGTAATGCAAATATCTGAACAAACAAACCTTTTGGCTTTAAATGCAGCTATAGAAGCAGCTAGAGCAGGGGAATCAGGCAAGGGCTTTTCTGTAGTAGCAGATGAGATTAGAAAATTGGCAGAGCAATCTGCTCAATCCACTTCAAAAATTGGAGGACTACTAACAGAAGTCCAAAAGGAAATCGGAAATATTAAAGACGAAAAAGACAATATGGATGTTGAGTATGAACATACGATTGATTTATTCCAAGCTAGTAGCCAAGAGCTAGACCAGGTATTTGAATTAATAGAAGTAATTAGTGAAGCGATTGAAAACAGTCAACAAGAAATTAATGTACTGGCTAGTATGAAGAGTGGTATTGAAAAGAATCTTAATTCCATTCAAGATATTGCATTGACAACAAATGAGAGTGCAAGTAGCATTGAGGATAGTTTAAGAAGGCAAAGAAGTACTGTAAAAGAAATAACTAGTTCTATGAATGAAGTGGTTAATATCTCTACTAGTTTGAATAAAGAAGTACATCGATTTAAAATATAACCTAGGAGAAGGAAATGAACCCTTACGAAGAAAAATTAAGAAATTATATAGAACAGAGCAACATTGAGGCTGAACAATTGATATTTCAAGAATCTTGTCATTCTGTAGCAGAAGCAGCGCTTGCACTAGGAGTTCCTGAAGACGAAATTGTCAAAAATATTTGTCTAATCGATGTTAAAGATAATTTGATTTTAGTAACTGTGAAGGGTGAAGACAGGGTAAGTACCTCAAGGGTTGCTAAGGTATTAAATGTTGATGGGGTTAGAGTAGCAACTGAAGAAGAGATCCGTGATAAAACAGGTTATTTATGTGGAGGAGTACCCTCTTTTGGTTTTGAGGCTACCTATATTATTGATCCTAGGGTGATGGAAAAAGAATTTGTATATACAGGTGGAGGTTCTGAAAATGCTTTGCTGAAAATTTCAACAAGGGATTTGCAGGGAGCAAGTAATGGAATGGTTTTACGGGTAAGAAGGTAGAAAGAGAAACAATCATTTGTGAGCGAGAAAAGATATAAATAAGGCTACTAGTTGATAAATATACCCTTTGAATCAAGTATATTTATTAACTAGTAGCCTTATGTTTTTTTGTTTATACGGTTTGTAATTCTAGCATGAGCCCTGCAATGATGTCTTTTACGGATTCGATTTTAGTACATTTATAAACGTTGCTTCCAACAAACATTAGACCATCTTGAACATTTCCTTTAACCGAAGTAACAAGTGCTTTGGTTATACAATATGGTGTTTGTGTGGGATCACATTTGTTGAGGCAGGCATAGCATTTAGTAATTGCTTCTCTTTTTGTGATATCACGTTTTTTTAGAAAGTTATTATACAGTGCCCTACCAGGTAGACCTACAGGACTGTTGGTAATGACGATATCTTCTTCCTTTGCATCTAAATATGCCTTTTTGAATTCATCGCTTGCATCACATTCAGGAGTTGTTACGAATCTAGTTGCCATTTGAACTCCAGATGCACCTAATTTTAAGAACTTACCAATATCCGCACCACTAAAAATACCACCAGCGGCAATAACTGGAATCTCTATGTTAGAATCCTTAAGATATTCAAGCACCTCAACCACTATAGTCTCAAGGGTTTGTGTCGTATGTTCAATTAACTCATTATACTTAAATCCAAGATGTCCACCTGCTTCAGGACCTTCAATGATGATTGCATCTGCTTCTCGGTTGTAATTCTTTCGCCAAGAGGTTGTAATGATTCTTGCAGCTTTTAGGGAAGATACAATAGGTATAATTTTGACCTTTGTATTATCAACAAGTGCAGGTAAGTCAAGAGGAAGACCGGCACCAGAAATAATAACGTCTACTTTTGCTTCTACAGCAGCTTTAACCATTTCTGCATAATTTTTCATGGCAACCATTAAATTTATGCCAATGAAACCATCAGGGCTCTTTTCTTTTGCCTTTGTTATTTCACTTTTAATAGTTCTTATATTGGCTTCCTTGGAATTTGTTTCAAAGTCTAATTCTTCATAACCAATCTGTGCACCGGATATGACACCTAAACCACCTTCATTTGCAACAGCGGAGGCTAAAGAAGAACGAGATACTCCAATTCCCATACCACCTTGTATAATAGGTATCTTAAATGTAAGATCACCAATTTTCATTTTAGGTATATTCATTTCATTACTCCTTATAATTAGTTTGACTATCAAAGCAATTGCAATATTAGAATACCACATATTACAAGTATTAACAATATAAAAGTTCAGTAATCGTTAAAATTTACATGGTAGAACTTTTTTGATAAATAAGAAAGTGCTGCAAATGCAATTTGAAAAGCGGCATATAGGTAATGAGGTTTTTATCTCGGCGCAGCCGATTTTCTTGATGAATAGATACTAGATAAAAATATGTCGTGAACGTATTTTGAGAAACAAAAAAAGCATTTATCGAAAATGCTTTTTCATTCACTAGGAAACCGAGACATCAATTTTTGCTGTATCTAAGTCAGGTATTCTACTGTTATAAAGCAAACCTATTAATACAACAATTCCTCCAATAAAATCACCAGTGGAGAACTTGTTGAATCTAAAATAATCAATAATCATACCAGCGGCTAATTGGCCAATGAATACTAGCATTGTAGTATATACAGCAGGTATTTTATTAATAATCGTTCCATTTAGCATCGTTATAGCAATTACTACCACTGAGCCAGAGTAGAGATAAATAGGAACATCTTTAAGGATTTCTATATTAAACTCATGTATAAATAAGAGAATAAGGATAGAGCCTATAGTTCCGGCAGAAAAGTTGACGAGAGTAGTTGGCATTAAACCAACCTTTTTATTAATACTGCCAAGCATGATTATACTAATAAGTACTGTGAAACCAGAGAAAATAGTTAAAGGAATATACATAAAGGACCTCCTATTTAATATAAAATCATAATTAGAATACCTAGAGACATGATGATGATCCCTATTAATTTCTTGGGACGAAAGGGTTGCTTAGCAAGTCCGAACAACCCGCCAAAGTCAACGATAACTGAAGCGAGTAGTTGTCCATATAATACGAGTCCCATCGTTAAGGTAGCGCCTAAATTGATAAAGCTTATATTGTTTAAGGTGATGTTAACGAGACCAATCACACCAACAAAATATAAGTATTTTGGAAGAAAAAGGACATCTTTAATAGGGATTTTTTTGATTACTATAATAAGGATTACTATGATTAAGCAAAGACTATTGATTATGAATAAAGAAAAATATAAGCCAGTAGCTGTTGCGAGTGTTCCGTTTAGAAGCACCATGATGGAGATAAGCAAGCCATTTAGTATTGCAAGATATTTATACATGTTGTCTCCCTTATAATGTAATAAATTGTGTGGTTGCATAGTTATTAAATCATTGTTACAATGAAATAAATAGGACATATGTCAGGTTGAGGAGCTTCTTATGAAAAATATTGAGGATAAAAATAAAATTAAGCATTACATACAGGAATATGATTTGGATAAGGTAATAGGAAAAGAGCTTTTCAGTTATTGTGAACTGCACACCTTTGATAAAGGAGAATATATTTGCCAAACAGAGCAGGAGGTAAACTATTTTTATTTTTTTGTTGAAGGTAAGGCTAAAATATATACCTTATTAGAGAATGGTAAGAAGTCACTTCTTAGGTTCTATCAACCACTAAATGTGCTGGGAGATGTTGAGGTATTTCATTATAATCAATATAGAGTATTTGTTGAAGCATTAGAGGCTTGTACCTGTATTGGAATACCAATTAAGCTTGTTAGAAAACATGGCATTCATAACGCTAATTTTTTAAGGTTTCTTGGTACTCACTTAGCAAAAAAGCTTGACTCCATTACATTTAAATCATCGATGAGTTTGTATCCTCTAGAGGCTAGGTTAGCTAATTATATTCTTGAGAACAATCAAAAAGAAAATAACATTTGTTTAATAGAATCAAATTATGTTGATTTAGCTGAATTACTTGGAAGTAGCTATCGGCATCTCAATAGAATCATCATTAAACTGATTGGAGATAGAATAATTGATAAAAAGGGTAAAACAATCATAATAATCAACCTGGAAGCATTGAAAGCCCTTTCGGGAGATTGTTACGATAGTTAATGCAATATCAATCATTGTTATATAGGTAGAAGTCGTTGACAATTGGGTTGGAATAGCCTATTATTTAAAGTGTAATATTTTCCCGCCTACAAGAGCTAAACAAAAAGGTGGGGTTTTTTATTCGTGGTTGACTAGATTGGAGCATTAAAAATGGGGATTACAACATTGAATTTGAGATTAGATCAAAGAAAATTTGCTGTTATTTGTTTTTCATTCTTTTTTGCATGGATATTAGCGGTTCCTTTTGAAGGACAAGTACTATATGCATTGACTGAAAAAGCAAATGTGGATCCATCGAAGTATATTTTTATTTCAATACTTGCTAATTTTATTGGACTAATTAGCTGTGGTTTTATTGTAAGAAAACAAATCTCCGCCAAAATAGTAATGATCATATCAATACTGATATGTGTGTCGGGTAGCATGGTTTTTTTTCTGGAATTTTCGATGCTGTGGTATATTGCACTCATTATCGCTTCCTTTTTTGCAGGCTTATTTGTAGCAAGTTTTGGCTTTTATGTTAAGAATTATGCTGCATCTGATCAACGTTATAAAATGGCAGCGGATGTGTTGATTTATTCAAATATCATTATGATTATTATCAATGTCATCACAGTAAATTTGTCTGTTCAATTAGGATTGATGATTTCTATCGCCGTATTATTAGTTGCTTTGGTTGCTGTTTATAAATTAGAGGCTTATCCAGATCATAAGAATACAATTCATAGATCAAAGCTAGAAGAACATAAACAACTCCCAAGTGTTTTGAAGCCATTTCTTATTTTGTGTCTATTCATAACAATCATCACCATTAATTCTGGCTTAATGTATCAAGTTGTTACACCTGCCTATGGTCATTTTGAGGTGTTAGCTAGTTACTATTGGGCAGTTCCGTATATTCTAGCACTCATTATTCTTAGAAACTTACCAAAGCAAAAAAATCAAGCATATATTTTATATATTGCAATGGCAATGATAGGATTATCATATATTGCATTTATGTGGTTAGATCCTTCCATTTCAAGTTATTTGTTGATTGATACACTAATGTTAGGTGCCTTTGGGGTTTGTGATTTGTTCTGGTGGAGTATTCTAGTAAGATTTTTTGATTATTCAGATAATCCAGCTCGGATTTTAGGTATTGGGTCATCGATGAATGTTTTAGGGATATTGATCGGTGGGTTTTTGGGAAATAAATTCTTGTATACTGAAGGAGATCATACAAATGCTTCGGTCATCGCATTAATTATTATATTTATTGTTTTAATTATGTTACCGGTCTTAAATGTTCAACTAACGAGACTCTTTAAGAACCATATCTTTTTAGTAAAGTTTGCTAAAATGGACGAAAATGAGCAAGTGAAAACGGTGCAAGAATTTAAATACAGTGATTATTTGACAGAGAAGGAAAGCGAAGTTGTTAAGCTATTACTTAAAGGGTATACATATAAAGGTGTTGCAGATAGCTTGTTTGTTACTGAAAATACAATGAAGTACCACATAAAAAATATTTATCAGAAGTTGAATATTAACAGTAAAATGGAATTAATTAAGTTGTTTTCAGACAAAGAATAATAAGTTCATTAGCGAAAAAGATCAACACCCACACGATTAGTGTGGGTGTTTTTTTACATACCACCCATTTAATGTGTTTTTGTAGAATTATAATTTTGGTATGTTTATAGGTGGGTGGAAGAGTTATTGCATAAGAGGTACGGTTAACGTTGAAACGGTACCCCAATATAAATCAAATAGAATCAAAGTTAGGAGGAATATCATTGTCATACATCATTGGAGTAATCATTTCATTGCTTTTATTCATTACAATCGGTCTCGTTTTCTTTTACATTCAAATGATTCAAGAAAGCCGGATTGTAAAAAGAAATTGGGAGGAAATAGAAGAGTCATTTTATATTTGTAAAACACTGCTTGTAAAATTTCTAGTACATAGTAGAAACCATTTCGGATATGATGAGGAGTCTCTTAATCATATTGAAAGAAGGATCTCAAAATTAATAATATTACTAGAAACTGAAGTAGTTGCCAATAGCTTAAAACAACTCCAAGAGACTTTAGAAAGAACTTTGGTAGAGTTAAGCATATATGCTGATCAGAAACTTGATGAAGACTTAAAACTACTAGTAAATCAGCTTTATGATATAGAAAATAAAATAGTATTATGTTTACATGATTACAATGCTGCTATAACCATTTTCAACCAGTGGTTAACAACGTTTCCAAACAGCATTTCAGCTAATATTATCGGAGTAGAGCCACTACCATACTTGCTGATGGAAGAAGAATAACGAAAGGTGGGATAAGATGTTTAAAAAAATTATTATTACAATAATTGCAGTGTTTATTTTGTTTTTGATGGGAACGGGTATATATGAGAAACAAATGGGAATTTTGTATTCTGATGGAAGGAAGTCTATATTGCAAGACTTGAAATACGAGGTGACTATTCTTTCCGATGGGAGTGCTATCGTTAATGAAGTTAGAGAATACAAATTTCTAAAAGGTGATTTTAGTAGAGGATACATAGAAGTGGAAGGTTTTGTAGATCAAGTAGCTGTATTTGAAGAAAATGAGTCTTATGAGCAAATGGAGGCCTTTGATAATAATAGGCCGGGTGGTTTTTATGCGGTAGAACCGACTGGATCCAAAACAAGAATTGAGTGGTACTATAATGTCAAAGAAAAAGAAACGAAAACTTTTGAGATACAATATAGAGTTTCCAACGCGGCAAGGCTTTATAATGATTGCGTTGATTATTTTCAAAAGTATGTTGGGAGTGACAATCAATATAAAATAAAAAATCTAGAAGTCCAAGTTCATTTGCCAGAGGGCGCCAATAGCGATAATACAAAAATTTGGGCTCATGGGCCTTCGGGCGGTGAAATTATCTTTAAAAATGACACAACGGTAGAGCTGTTTATGAAAAATGTTCCACCTAAGGTATACGTTGAAGCAAGGTTTTTGATGCCAACAAAGGTTATGCCGCCAACAGATGAAAAAATAAGCGTTGATAGATATGACGAGCTATATGAAATGGAAAATAAGGCAGCTAATGAAGGCGATAAAGAAAAGGTAAAGAATGGTGCTATCAACATCCTTACACTATTCATATCTATAATCATTATTCTTCTTCCTATGATTTCCTCAATAAAATATAAAGCTAAAGTAAAAAGACTTAAACCAGAGCTTGAGCCCGACTACTATAGGGATTTGCCTTCAAACATATATCCAGCTGAGTTAGATTATTTGATGAATCATTATACCGGTAAATATGATCCATCCGTTCAAATCTCTGCAACACTACTAGATTTAATTCATAAAGGTGTTGTATATGGGGAGGCGAAAGATAAAAGTGGAATTAAGAAAAAAGATACGGAATTTATGAATCTTTCTGCGAATTGGAGTAAATTATCAGGGCATGAAAAAGCATTATTGGATTTTCTTTTTGTAAAAATTGGTGGAGGAACTGGAAGAGTATCGCTAAAGGAAATTAAAAAGTTCTGTTCAAACAAGAAAACAGGAAAAGAAGCATATAGCTTTTATCAAGACTTTAATAATAAAGTTCATAATATTGTCAGTAAAAAAGGGTATTTTGAAACGAAAAGAAATGCGCTACCTAAGAGCACGAACCGTTATATTATTTTATATTTGTTTTTAATGGTTTTACCAATGATTATGATGAACAAAATAGAAGTATTTGCAACATCAACCATTTTTTATATTTCTATAGCAGGTTTTGTAGGTTTTATGATTGTTGCTTTCTTTGGAGGTAAGGTAAAGCCGCTACTTACTCAAACTGGAGAAAACCAAATGGCACTTTGGAAGGCATTTCAAAGCTTTTTGAATGATTTTACAACCTTCGATAAAAAAGAGTTGCCAGAGCTATTTATGTGGGAAAAATATTTGGTTTATGCAACTGTTCTAGGAGTTGCAGGAAAACTTTTGAAGCAGCTCTATGCTAAATATCCGGAGCTTGTTGATATGGATCAAAATTCAAGATTGTTTTATTTAATCAATAACGGAAATTATCAAAGTTCATACCAATATTTAGGAGATATAGGAAATGCGATATCTGAAGCAATGAGGGATTCTATTCATATTACTTCAAAGGCATCCAAGGGCGATGGTGGAGGTTTCTCTTCAGGTGGTAGTGATTCAGGTGGTGGAGCAGGAGGTTCTAGCGGCGGTGTTGATTAGGAATATCCATGCACACCGATTTTCCGACGAAAACAATGAAATAATGGAGGGAAAGCTATGTATTGTAAGTATTGTGGAACAAAAATACAAGATAATGAAATGAACTGCAGTCAATGCAACCATCAAGTAAACAGGGGCACTCAAATCACCCCAGTTCATACAGAGGAACTTAAGCCAGTTATGCCTGTACATAGAGTAGAGCAAAGTTCTATTACGCCTGTAAATGTGACAGAACAAAAAAGCGATGCTCCGATAAATAGGGCAGATCAAAAGCCTGTAAAGTGGGAAATGGATTCACCCTATGGAGAAATAAAAGATAACAGAGCGATTAAGACAACACAAAAACATTCCAGAAGAAGTGTGGGTATCGGACTTGCAACAATAGCTTTGATTGTAGTTTTTGTACTTCTCATTAATTCACTAAGTGGGGTAAAAGAAATCATAATGAGTAAAAAAGACACATCTATGGTTGGCGGCGTGAGTATAGACAGACCAAATCTTGAAACCATGCTGACGGCATCACCGTTTTATGCTCCTGACTTAGTACTGCCTTCAAAGGTAGGTAAAGAACATAGAGAAAATGTAAAAAATAAGATCGAAGAAATCTTACGTGTTACGGATGAAATGATGATAAGTTATGCAGGGATGAAACAAGAAGTATTTGATAACATTATTAGAATCCAAGTTATATTAGCTAAAATCGATGAAGTTCATGGCACGAACTATCTTGAAAATAGTCAAGTGCTAAAAGAGCTAGAGCAATTGGTTGCTGAATTTGAATTGCAGGAACTAAAGTATTATGGGCTTGATATTGACGAAACAAAGGAAGCTCTATATGATAGTGACATTGCATTTGCAAGAGTTGCGGCTGCAATGACGTCGTGTGAGAAGGTAACAGAGGCATACCAGTTACTCATAAATTATTCAGCAAATATTTTTATAGCATATGAAGCTGATACAGACCCAAATATTCAAATATTTATAAATATGCTTGAAGATGTAAACGTTGAAGATCCAGAAAAGGAATATGCCCCAACGCTTATGGCTGGTGTAGACACAGTAAACCAATTGTTATTAGAGTTGGACGCTGCAAATGCTTATTTAGCACTGAGCAATCTTGAATATATGGGAAATGAATTAGACCAAGTTAAGGATGATATTGAAGAGATGAAAGATTCGGATTTAGTAGATGATGAATTTATTGAATTGTCAGAGCTAATGGTTGAAGAATATGAAGAGATGCAAGCAGCATTGACCCAAGAACTTGAGTGGTATGTAGGTAGTTTGGATTTAGACATGGCATACTACGAGAATACAGAATCAAAGTTTAGGTTCTTCAATCCGATTATCGCGGAGGCTTCTTCTGATAAATATAGTTATGGAGCAGGCTACGATGTGCAAATGCTTCAGAAAAAGGGGCAGGAATATATGCAAGCCCAAAGAAAAGAATATCAAGAAAAGTATAAGGATGAATCCTACTGGCAAACTACAGTAAGAACTGCAAAAGAGGTACGTAAGGGCACTCAAGATATCGTTGAAGGTTGGGATGCTGCAACCTTTGAGTTAATGAGATCAGCAGCAGGAAGATTTACACCAAGTTTAGGGAATAAAGAAGAAGACGCATATAAAGATATTCAAGACAGATACGCACTTGCAAAAAAAAGAAAAGAGGAAGGCAAAGGCGGTCAGGATGTATTTAAAGTAGCAGTGAAAGGCTTTCAAGCGACTCAGGACATGGCAGGGGAAGGCTGGTACAATATAGCAGCTTTTTGGGAGGATGAATTAGGCTTGCCAGAAGATAGTGTAGCTCAAGTTGCTAGCGGAATGGGAAATTTAGCAGCAGAGAGCTTTACCCAGTTTGGTCAAGGGCTTGCAAGAATTCTTGATCCAGACGCTAAGGATTCAGATATTGCAAAAGGTTGTTTAGAAGTTGCAACATCAATGGTAGGAGGAAGCAGTAATATATTTTCTGCCACAAAAAATGGTGGAAAGGTTCTTGTGAAAATGGGAGAAATCATAGCCAATCCGAAGATCAGTGCAAAAGGAGTCATAGATGCAGTAAAGGCGATAAAGAACATAGGATTGCCACAGCTAGGCTCTTTGAAATATAAGGATGCGGCTATAAAGGGTACTATGGCTGCGCTTAAAAAAACAAAACAAGTTGCAGGAAGCATGATAGATAAGCTCGATGAGACCTTTACTAAAGAGATATCAGGTATATTTACACAAAATTGGAAGGAAAGTCTTGCAGGGCTTAGAGACTATGCAAATAAAGTAGGTTCTAATGTTGACGATTCAGCTGTTAAGCTAATAGATGAATTTGTGAATGGATATATTGATAACAAAGTTACAGAGTTGGCCTCTCATCCATGGCTCTGGGACCCTGATATAAGTGAAGAGGAAAAGGAAGCTAAGCTAGGTGAGGAAATAGATAAGATGAATGAAGAGGTTGAACAGGGGCTTAGTGATATTGAAACAAATATTGAGGAAAGTATTTTAAATGGAAAGTATACAGGCAGTTGGAGTATATTAACAATTGAGTATTATGATGGAATAGAAGATCCAGAGGAATGGTTGCCAATACTTGAACTTTATCAGGAAAGCATAGGAGTAGAATACCCATGCACATTTAATATAATGGGTGGGGAAATGCAAATGGATATGTCTCTAGATAAGGAACTATTAATGAATCCAAATTCAACAGATAAAAATGATGTTATAAGAAAGAAAATTGAGATTGACACAAAAAAAGGTGAAATACTTGGATATAGAGTACCGCCTAATAATGATGTATCAATAACCTCAAAAGCAACAAAGGAAAAAACAGTTATTGAGGGAACGTATTATTATACAGTATCATTTTCTGACGAATATTCACCTAATTTCAAAGTATCAAAAAGTGACCCATATGTTGTAACCATCAGTTTTAGAGTTGAAAAATATAATTAAAGCAACTAGGAGGAAATAGTATGCAATACATAATAATAGGAATTGTAGCGGCACTTAGTTTATTTGGAATGAGACTTATATTATTTTATAATAAGATGATCAAGAAAAAAGCAAAGGTAGATAACAGCTGGGGACAAATTAATGTGCAATTAAAAATGAGGGCAGATTTGATACCTAATTTAGTTGAAACGGTAGGAGCCTATGCCATCCACGAACAAGAAACATTGGCGAAGGTAACGCAAGCAAGAAATAACTATTTAAATGCCCAATCTACAGGAGCAGCAATTCAGTCATCCGATGCAATTACAGGAGTATTAGGTAAGTTATTTGCAATATCAGAACAATATCCAGACTTAAAAGCAAACCAAGGCTTTTTGGATTTACAGGCGCAATTGAGGGAACTAGAACAAAAAATTGCCATGTATAGACAGTTTTACAATGATACAGTTTTGATGTTTAATCAATTTGTAATTTCTTTCCCAAATAATTTTTTTGCAGCTATTTTTGGTGCTAGGGAACTGCCGTTCTTCCAAATAGATGCTTCAGAAAGATCAGCACCTACAGTTCAGTTTAAGAGATAAAAGGAGAGAGGAAAATGAGAAGGAAAATTGCTATTTTTATAACTTTAATGATTCTATTAACGAGCTTACCTGTGAATTCCTTTGGTAGTAGCAATATTATTAATGATTGGAATCAGGATACAGATTATGGAACAAATCCTACGGTAAAGACTTTTGTAACCTTTGAAAACAATAGCATCATTGATATGGTTAGAGTTTATCATAAAAATCCAAAAGGAAATATTTCTATTACTTTAAAAAACAGTACGAATACCTATACAATTAATAACCTTATAAATACTGAATCTTTTGGTGGTAGCAAGGAATATAAAATATATAGAGTGGATAATCCATATACCTATGTGAAGGCTGGAACTTATGAGGTTATTTCCTCAGAACCAAGTACTTGGATACATAATAGTGCAACAGGAAGAAGAGGCTTTTTAGTTATAAATGCGAGCGCAATTTATATTTCAGATGCATCTGATATTGAAGGAATCATAAGCATTGAAGATGAAGATCCAATGATTATTGAACCAGAAGCTGAAACTCCAATTATTGTAAAACCAGAAGTGAAAGCTCCAAGTTCAAAGGACGATAGTGCAGTCGTATTTTTAAAAATTGGCAATCCTTCCATGTATATAAATCAAGTTGAAAAAGAAATTGATCCGGGAAGGAATACCGTGCCAACGTTAAAAGACGGTAGAACGCTTCTTCCAATTAAAGCTTTAATTGAAGGTTTAGGTGGAACGGTAGAGTGGTATGGAAATGAAAGAAAGGTTTCAATTAAGTTGAACAATAATCATATTGAAACTTGGATTGGAAGTAAGACGTATAAAATCAATGGTGTTAGCAAAACAATGGATGTAGCACCAGTAATCATTAATTCAAGAACTATGGTTCCGTTAAGATTTGTTGCACAAAACCTCAATGCAACGGTTCATTGGGAAGGAACCCAAAAAGTTGTAATGGTTGCCTATTACGGCTCAACAGCAACCGTTCAAACGATCAATGCAGATAACAATTCCTATTACATTGGAGATATTAGTAAGGCATATCTGATTAATTACGAAGACAAGGTAAATGTATATATTCCAAAGAATACATTAAGCAAGCCAGATGAAATTACAATTACACCACTCAGCTTAAAGGGAGTAGATACTTCAATCGCAAAGGTATTGTATTCCTATGATATATCAATTGGGAATCAACATGAGTTTAAGAATGATTTAACCATTAGATTTCCATATGATAAAAGCAAAATGGATAAAAATTATTCGGATGAGCTTCAATTATTTGCTGTAACGCATAATGAAACCACTAAGAAACTTGAAAATGTTCCATTTGAGGTTGTTTCCTCAACAGGACTATTTTTCATTGAAACAAATCACTTATCAGCAAAAACTGTTTTTACAATGGATACGAAGGGACAGTACTTTGTAACTACTGTACAAAATAATAACTTAACTAAGACGGATAAGCCAGAAGATAGCAGTGGTTATTTTCAATCCTTTGTTACAGCACTCAATGAGAATGTAATTACCCCTATCAGCAATCAAGTTGCAAAGACTACGAAACCTGCAGTTGATTTCGTTACAGATTTTATTGATTCAACACTGTCTGCAACAAGGGGTTGGACTACGGCAATCAAATTAGGGCTAAACCAGCAAGATTATATTATTTATGTAGCTGGTAAGTTTGCAATTGTGTATGATGATGATACCGATTACGAGGATATTGAAGATGCTTTTGGGTATTTGAAAAAAAACTATGCGAACTACGTTTCTAGCTTTGGCAGTTCCTTAATCGATAATCCAACTTATGCACAGGTATTAAATTATAAAAAAGATGGAGAAGTAATTAGTGTTCCTGAAAATAAAATATCTAAAGTTGTTCCAGATCCAATAAAAGACTTAGCCTATGCGTTAAATGAATATGAAAAACGTTTAGCTGCTATAGGAATAGAAGTAAAAAGTTCTACAGAAGGGTATGTCCCTATTTATGTGCTTCCAACCTATAGGCAAGCTTTTGATGAAACAGTAAATGCCATATATTCAGGTATGCATATTAGTGAAGCTTCCTATTCTTGTACTGAAACCATCGTTCAAAATGTTACCCATGAATTATTTCATTATATTCAATATAATAAATATTACGGGAAGAATAATCTAGCAAGTGCTTTGGCGAGTATGGCTGGGAATGATTGGATTAATGAGGCGACTGCGGAATATGTATCAGTAGTGAAAGGCTTAAATAAAAGTTTAATCAAAAATCCAAATAATCGGAACATGAAAGATGCTTTTTATTCTGAAGAAATATCAAAATCATCTGACCCACATTACTACCAATCTGCTTATTTTATCGAGTATCTGGTAGATAAAGAAGGATTGAATCTCAATGATTTTATGACTTTTTATGCGAAACAATCCAATACAACTCAATCTTTGTATCCAGAAGAAATCATTCAAGACTATTTTGCAGAAGAACTCCGAAATGAAGATGATACAACAGATTTATATGCAAAGTTTCTTGCATATATGCTGCTTACGAATGAGGGACCAAACAAAACGAGTGAAATACATAAAACAAAAATTAATCAAGCAACAGAATCTCTTTTCGTTGCTACGAAAAACAAATGGGAGCAGTCCTTGGCTTCTGCTGCATATACGCCGAAAATATTAGCAGTTGAATTGCCAAAGGCAGGTGCATATTCATCAACCTATATGGCAACCGTTCCTTGCTCAAAGAATCAAGTGATTTATGTGTATTCCTTAGATAATAATAAAAAGGTAGTAAATCCAGTTCCAATCAAAGTATTTAAAGGCTACAGTGACAATAACTTATCTATTACAGTGCCTGCCAATACGACAAAAACGATATATTTTATTTCCATATCTAGTGAAGAAGTTAGCCCACTCAACAAAATTTTAATGATGGAAAGCGAAAACATTACGACAGTGAAGCAAGAGCTTTATGTGGAAAGAGGCATGATTACTGATCCAGATACAAATGAGTCTTATGAAGGCGTTGTATATTGTGAGGGCAATGTAGAATTAGAGTTAGAAGGTTTTGATAGTGTAAAAAACTTAGTATACGAATGGAATTTGGGAGATGGTAATACGACTACAACCAATAATAACAAGCTTAGCTATACGTATAAGGATTTGACGGAAGCCTATAGAAAGAGCTTGAGTAACCCATTTCTACAAGTAGGATTTTATGATGTATCAGTAACGGTTTATAGACGTGTAGATGGTGATCTTGAGTACTGGTTTACTGCACTTGGAGCTGTAAATCTTTCGGGATTTTCTTTACAATAAGTATTTATTGAGGTAATAAAGGAGCAAAAATGAAAAATACACAAATAAATGCATTGATTTCCTGCGTTATCATATTCATTAGTTCAATTGTTACAACCATAATAGCCATGGATCATGGCTATTATGGAATCGTTCTTTTAAGCGTATTTTTAGCGATATCTAGTTTTGTCATATTTTTTCTTTTTGCAGGAAGAGCTAGTTGTATGGGTAAAATGCTCAATGGCAGTGAATTGATTGCATCGTGGCAATACTCAGATATAGAGACAATTAAAAATATCAAAGAAATGAAGGAAGAAAACAAAGGGTTGTTTGTTATGGCTTTTCCCTTTTTTTCTCTTGTAATGATTATCGTAGCAGTAACTGTAGGGGTTGCATCTGAGAATATAGCTACAGGGCTATTCATTTCTCTCATTGTAATAATAATCAATATTTTATTTTTTAAATTTATTATGGTAATCGACATCAAAGAAAAAGAAATAAAGATGACAGCTTCAAATGACAATAAGAGGTATGTATATATTTCTCAATCAGGAATATATGCTCACGGAATGTTAAATGTATGGAAGGGATGGGGATCAAGCTTGAAGTCGGTTCATTATGACAAAACAACTCAAACCTTAGACTTTATATATTCATACCTTAGGCCCTATGGTTTTGGAAGGTATACTGTCAACGTGAAAGTGCAAGATGATAAATTATATGTAATAGATGACTTAAGAAATGCTTTTTTGACTTATTGGCAAGAATAGGAGTTAAGCTACATAAAAAACATCAGATTTTGTTTGAAAATGTTAAGAAAAAAGCTTGATTTTATATGCTTTTTGTATTAAAATGCAGAAGTAGTACTTTGCATAAATTTGCTTTACTACCAATTTTAATAAAACAAATAATACTCGTATAAATTTGAAAATATGGTTCAAATGTTTCTACAAACTACCTCAAATAGTTATAGGCTACGAGTTCAAGCAAAATTTGTATACTTTATTTTAGTGTCCTTTCGTAATTTGAAAGGGGTTTCTATTTATTGGTACTAGTTTTGTTAGAACTCTGCTTGCGCAGAGTTTTTTTATTGACAGGAAAGTATTGCATAAGGGAGAAATATTAATGGAGTCTTTGAAAAAGAGAATACTAGAAGAAGGAAGAGTCGTATCAGAAGAAGTTCTTAAGGTTGATTCCTTCTTAAACCATCAGCTTGATATCGAACTATTTGAAGAAATTGGACAAGAGTTCTATAGAAGATTTGCTGATAAAAACATTACAAGGATACTTACTATCGAAGCATCAGGTATAGCAATAGCATCTATTGCTGCACTTTATTTCAAAGTTCCAGTTGTATTTGCAAAAAAGAGTGAATCTAGAAATCTTGATGCAGACACGTACAAAAGTCAGGTGTACTCTTTTACAAAGCAAAAAACCTACGATATTCAAGTCTCTAAACGTTATATTCATGAAGGAGATAGAGTGTTGATTTTGGATGACTTTTTGGCAAACGGGAAAGCTGCACTAGCTTTAACCGATATTGTACAACAAGCCGGTGCAACAGTTGAAGGCATAGGTATTGTTATTGAAAAAGGCTTCCAAGCTGGAGGTAAATTGTTAAGGGAACAAAATGTACAACTCGAATCATTAGTAATTGTTGATCGTTTTATAAACGGTCAAGTCACCTTTATGAACTAACTAACCCATTAACCCGACCTTAGCTCACTGATAAATGAGATAAGGATCCAAATCTTTCAATTTTCAGGAGGGAAACAATGAAAAAACTAATTTCGTTATTATTGGCGCTTACCTTAATGGTATCACTAGCTGGATGTGGTAAAAAAGTAGAAACAGAAGAACCAAAAGAAACACCAGAGGCAAATGAAGGAACAGAAGCTACAACAATTGCAGCAGAAGATATGATAGTAGGCTTTATCTATGTTGGACCAATTGGTGATGGTGGATATACTTTTGCACATGATCAAGGAAGATTATATTTAGAAGAACAACTAGGTGTTAAAACAATATATAAAGAGTCTGTACCAGAAACGCAAGAAGTTGAACAAGAAATTAGAAACATGATTGACCAAGGTGCTAAAGCAATTTTTGCAACAAGCTTTGGTTACATGGAATATGTTGAAAAAATTTCAAAAGAATATCCAGAAGTAAAGTTTTTCCATTGTTCAGGGTATTTATCTACAGATAATATGGCAAACTATTTTGGTAGAATATATCAAACTAGATACTTATCAGGTATCGTTGCTGGTTTAAAAACAGAAACGAACCAAATCGGATATGTAGCTGCATTCCCAATTCCAGAAGTTGTTCGTGGTATCAATGCATTTACATTAGGAGCACAATCTGTTAACCCTGATGTTGTTGTTAAAGTAACCTGGACATCAACTTGGTATGATCCTGCTAAAGAAAAAGAAGCTGCAATTGCATTATTAGATGGTGGCGTAGATATTATTGCACAACATCAAGATACAACAGGACCACAACAAGCTGCGGAAGAAAGAGGCGCTTTTTCAATCGGTTATAACACTGATATGAGTGCAATGGCACCAAAAGCATACATGACAGCTCCAATTTGGAACTGGGGACCATACTACGCGGCTCAAACGCAAGCAGTTATGGATGGAACCTTTGCTTCTCATGCATATTGGGAAGGTATGTCAGAAGATATCGTACGTTTAGCACCACTTACAGCCAATGCACCTGAAGGCGCGCAAGCAGCAGTAGATGCAGCTACAGCACAAATTCTTGATGGAACAGAATACATTTTTGAAGGACCAATTTACGACCAAGCTGGCGAAATAAAAGTAGCTGAAGGCGTTAAGATGACAGATCAAGAAATGTTAAGTTTTGATTGGTTTGTTAAAGGCGTAGAAGGAAAAATAGAAAAACAATAGGAGTTTTGCCATATGAATCAAAATGTTTTTGTAAAAATGGAAGATATATGCAAAACCTTTGGTACAGTTAAGGCAAATGATCATATTAATTTTGAAGTAAATAAAGGTGAGATTCATGCACTTCTAGGTGAAAATGGTGCAGGGAAAAGCACATTAATGAACATGCTGTCAGGTATTTATAAACCTGACAGCGGTTCTATTTATATCCATGGGAACGAAGTGAAGATCAACTCGCCTAAGGATTCTATTCAAAAAGGCATTGGTATGATTCATCAGCATTATAAATTGGTAGAGGTTCAAACAGCAAAAGAAAATGTAATCATGGGACAAAGTGGTAATTTTTTTACAAATGATAAAAAATTAACGGAGCAAATTAAAAAGATTGCTGAACAATTTGGATTAGCGGTAGATCCAAATAAAAAAATATATGACATGTCCATTGGTGAAAAACAAGCTGTTGAAATTCTCAAGGTATTGTATCAAGGTGCAGATATTTTAATTATGGATGAACCTACTGCAGTGCTTACCCCTCAAGAAACAAAAAAGCTATTTAAAATTATTAGGAATATGGCTAAAGAAGGGTGTGCAATTATTATCATTACCCATAAGCTTCATGAGGTTATGGAGGTTTCTGATAGAGTAACGGTTCTAAGAAAAGGAACTACAGTTGGAACATTGAATACAAAGGAGACTTCACCAAAAGCACTTACAGATTTAATGGTAGGTAAAGCAGTGGATTTATCCATAGAACGTCCTTTAGTACAAAGAGGACATGCAGTTCTTAAAATCAAAGACTTAGAAGCAACAGACATTGATCGGGTTAGAGTACTCAAAGCCTTGACCTTTGATTTGTATGCTGGTGAAATATTAGGTGTTGCAGGTGTTGCTGGAAGTGGTCAAAAGGAACTATGCGAAAGCATAGCAGGACTTTATCCTATTGATAGTGGTGAAATTCTTTATGAAGAAGAAAATCTTGTCGGAAAGTCACCGCGGGATATTATTAAAAAGGGTATCAGCATGAGCTTTATTCCAGAAGATCGACTAGGGATGGGTCTTGTTGCATCCATGGATATGGTGGATAATTTCTTGTTAAAGGAGCACCATAATCAAAAAGGGCTCTTTATTAAACGCAAGCCAATTATGAAAAAATGCGTAGAGATGATTGAAAGACTTGAGATTAAAACTCCGGGTATTCATCATCCAGTGAAGCAACTATCTGGTGGGAATATTCAAAAGGTATTGATTGGTCGTGAAATAGAAACAAACCCACATGTATTGATAACCGCCTATGCAGTTCGTGGATTAGATATAGGTGCATCACATACAATATATGATTTAATCAATGAGCAAAAGCAGAAAGAAGTTGCCATTCTTTTTATTGGAGAAGATTTGGACGTTCTTTTAGAGCTGTGTGATAGAATCATGGTCCTTTGTGATGGAGAAATCACAGGAATTGTATCTGCCAAAGATGTGACAAAAGAACAGCTTGGTTTCATGATGGCTGGAGAAAAGGGCCCAATGGAGGTGGATATCATATGAGGATGACAAAAAGAACGGATATGACGACTAAGAAAGCTGTATTTATTAGAACGTCAGCGATCATATTATCTCTTATTGTTTCTGCAGTATTTATTTTACTGTTAGGTCACAATCCGATTGATGTTTACTTATCAATGATAGAGGGAGCTTTTGGTTCTGCATATAGAATAAAAGATACGCTTACAATATCTATTCCTCTGATCGTAACATCTGTAGGTATTTTAATTGCTTTTAAGATGAAGTTTTGGAATATCGGAGCAGAAGGTCAAATATTGATGGGTGCATTTGTAGCAAGCTTCATTGCCCTCAACTTTTTAGAGCTACCTAAGTTATTGTTATTACCCTTTATGTTTGTAGGGGGATTTATTGGAGGAGGCCTATGGGCACTTATCCCTGCGCTTCTAAAGGTACGCTTTGACACGAACGAGACGATTATTACGTTAATGATGAATTATATAGCAATCAAATGGATTACTTATTTACAATATGGACCCTGGAGAGATCCAAAGTCTATGGGATTTCCTAAAATAGCAAATTTTACGGATAATGCCATTCTACCTAAGGTATTTGGCATTCATATTGGTTGGATCATTGCGATTGTGATTGTAATTATTGTAGCTATTTTTATGAATCGTACGAAGAGAGGCTATGAAATAGCTGTAGTTGGTGAAAGCATCGATACTGCAAGATATGCAGGAATGAATGTAAAGAAGATTATTGTTACTTCACTTTTTATTAGTGGAGGCATCTGTGGAATTGTTGGTATGATGGAGGCTTCAGCAGTTAATCAAACGTTAACCTCTCAATTATCAGCAGGGTATGGATATACAGCAATTATTACAACTTGGCTTTCAGGCTTAAAATCTGTGATTATAATACCTGTATCTATCCTTTTTGCGGGGATGATTAAAGGCGGTAGCTTTATCCAAACGGCGTATCAAATTCCGCAATCTGCTGCAGAGGTTCTACAAAGTATGATTTTATTTTTTGTAATTGGTAGTGAGTTCTTTATTCAGTATAAAATTGTATTTTCAAGAATGATGAATAAATCAGTGAAGGAGGCTAAATAATGAAAAAATCCTATTTATGGGTTGCAACGATTGGACTCTTACTGATCTTTATTCAGATTTTTATGGGCACCTCTTTTTTAGTAGCTGTAATTATTGCAGGAACCCCATTATTATTTGCAACCTTAGGTGAACTCATCACTGAGAAAGCTGGTAACCTCAACCTTGGTGTTGAAGGTATGATGTTAATAGGTGCAGTAGCCGGTTTTGGCGCTGGGTTTATTACAAAAAACCCTGTTATGGCTATTGTTGGCGCTGTAATAGCAGGCGCATTGTCAGCTCTTATTTATGGATTTTTGACAATTACACTTAGAGCCAATCAAGTTGTCTCCGGTTTAGCGTTAACCATTTTTGGAGCAGGATTATCGAGCTATTTAGGAACTAATTTTATAGGTCAGAAAATGCCTGAGAACATCATTACATTTTATGAGCCAATTAAAATACCATTGCTAAATAAAATACCAGTACTCGGACAAATGTTTTTTTCACAAGATATTTTTGTTTACTTAGGCTATATCATGGCGATCGTTCTTGGGATATACTTATATCATACGAGAACTGGTCTAAATCTACGAGCAGTCGGTGAAAACCCTTCTGCTGCAGATTCATCCGGGATTAACATAAATTTATATAAATACATTCATATCCTTATTGGAGGAGCATTGTGTGGACTTGGTGGAGCTTATTTAGCAGTAGTTGAAGTGCCTCAATGGCAAGAAAACATTACAGCTGGACGAGGCTGGATTGCTATTGCTCTGGTTATTTTCTGCAAATGGAATCCATATAAAGCAACAATTGGTGCCTACTTATTTGGTGGCTTAAGCATCATTGGATTTAGGTTACAGCACTTAAACATTTCGCAGAACTTACTTGACATGCTGCCATACCTAATTACAATTATCGTACTAGTTATTAGCTCGATGAAAAAATCAAAAGAAAACTCCCCACCAAAAGGACTAAGTATTCCATATTTTAGAGAAGAACGATAACGATAAGATAAACAAATAAAAACAAAAAGAAAACATCTTACTAAAAGTTGTTTTCTTTTTTTAGTTTCTTATATAAGAGAAGTCTTAAGCTGCTCCAGTTCGATTTGGAGACAACCAATTGAGAAAAACAAAGAAAAACAGAGCATACTTAAGAAATAAATAGATAATATAAATTAATTCCGAATAATTGTTAGCACTCACACGTAATGAGTGCTAACAGCATTTGAAAACACATGATGAATATGATAAAAATATAGTATAGAAAATAACAATCAATAACTAAGAACATTCACTTTGGAGGTGTGATTTATGTTTGGATTATCAACAATGAAAAGAAACGATTTAGCAAACAACAACAATTTTTGGGACATTGACAAATTTTTTGACGGTTTTTTTGATGAACCATTTCTTCCATATCTGAATAGTAGATATGGTTCCATGCACATCGACATCAAAGAAGACCCAGATTCCTATTCTATAATTGCAGAAGTTCCTGGTATAAAAAAGGATGAACTTAAAATTGGAATAGATAGAGATGTGCTAACAATAGCAGTAGAAAGAAAAGAAGAAGTCAATGAAGAAAACGAAAGTTTTGTAAGGAAAGAAAGAAGAGCAGTTAATATGCAAAGAAGTTTTAGACTGGATAATGTTAAGGCAGATGAAATTAATGCGAAGCTTGAGGAAGGAATCCTTACTTTAACATTACCAAAAGTACAACTTGTTCATTCAACAGTTAAAAACATTGAAATTCAATAAATAGTAAAGCGTTCTTTTGAACGCTTTCAGATTGTCGACAAAGAGGTTATACAATGTGTTCTTTTCCCTTAGACGCGCGTCCTGCGCGTAATTCGGGTCGCTTCGCATCCTGCTGCGCTAACGAACACATCGTATAACCTCTTTGTCTCGGTTTCGAAAATTTTATCAAGAAAAACCGCACCAATTATGCTGTTTTCACTAGAAGAATTTGCAATGGGAGGCTGCAACTAACCCATTGCCAATTCTTTGGAATACACTTGAAGCCAAAACTATGACTGTGTTGCAAAAAAAAGAACATCTATATTGTTATATATAAATGTTCTTTCTCGACAGTCTGAAGCGTTCTTTTGAACGCTTTTTCCTTGCTGAGTACAAATTTTCTAGTATTGAATTATAGAATAAATACAAATAGTAAATGCATATATTTTCTAGAGGTTCGCTGCTTTGGAGTTAGAATGAGGAATTTAATAATCGTCATTCCAAAGAAAAAATTTAATACAGATGTATTTGTACGGCTGCTTTTAAAAATAGCTGTAATTTATTTTATTTTAAGTTGTTTTATTTCTACGGATTTAATACTATTGGTTAGTAATTTTTCACCTAAAAATCCCATACAAAATGTACCCATTATATATCAAAATCCAACACTTCCTACTGGTTGTGAAGCTGCAGCTGCAGCTATGTTACTACAGTGGGCTGGTTTTAACGTTACAATGGAGAATATTGCAGATGCCCTTCCAAAAGGGAAATTACCTTATAAAAGTGGTAATAAATTAATGGGAGGTAACCCGGATTATGAATTTGTTGGAAGTCCTTATAAGAAATCTGGATTTGGAGTTTTTCACAAGCCGATTGCTAATGCTATTGAAAAATATTCGCCCTGTGAAGATTTAACAGGCTGCTCCTTTGAGGAGTTGTTGATGCTTATTGATAACAATCGTCCAATAATCGTTTGGGCTACCATTAACATGAAAAAACCATCCATAAACTCGACCTGGTATGATGAAAGAGGAAATAAAGTAGTATGGAAGGTTCCAGAGCATGCTGTAGTTTTAATAGGGTATACGGATACACATGTCATTGTGAATGATTCATTAGCTGGAGGAAATGTAAAATACAATCGTATAGATTTTATTAGAAACTGGGAATATATGGGCAAGCAAGCGGTTGCTCTTTTGGAAGAGTAACTATCGATTAAGTCCAATAATAATGATTCAGTTTATGTTATGATTTTTTTTGAAGTTTTAAATCTTGCTATAAACTGATCTAATAGTATACTAAATAACCAAGAACCCATAAAGATACATATCAACTCAAGAACAAATGTTAAAGTAGGTTCTTGAGATTTTATTTTTTCAAACAAAGACAAGCTATGCAAAACTTTCATAAACATAGGATGGCTTAAGTAGATCGTAAAAGAATGCTTACTTATAGATTGAACGGCCCTACTACTGACAATTTTAAAATGATACTTATTAAGGACTGCAGCCATTGTATATAAAAACAAAATTGATATTAAACTAAAATACCACCAACTATGTCTATAAAGTTCTTTTGATAAAAGCGGAACTTTAGCATTCACTTTATAAGTATCTAATATGTAATAACTTGTAATCAGAAAATAAAATATACTGATTATGACTGGTACAATCTTATGAAATGATATAGCTCTTATTTTTAAGTCAGCAAGGAAAAAGCCCAGTACAAAAAACATGATATAATATGTAAAGAATCGATCACTAAATTCAAACTTGATAAAGCGAATAAAAAAACTATTGAATATAAAAAAGATTGCGGTGGCAAAAATTTTATTTTCTATGGATTGATAGATTTTAAAAATGAGAGGAAATAAAATATATAGCTGAAGTATTAAACAGATGTAATACAAATGATAGTTGGCTTTTCCCAGTCCGAAGTAATAAATCAAACTTTTCATATCTATCGGACGTGCATAAGCCAAATAATTGACGAAGATATATAAGATGCTCCATATTAGATAAGGTACTAAAACCTTAGAAATACGTTTCTTATAAAAGGGTAAGGCCTCAACCTTTTTATTGTAATTGACATAGTATAAAACATAACCACTAATCAATACAAAGCTGGGCACTGCAAATTTAGAAAGTGTATTTAGGACTATAACTGCTTTAAACTGGGGGCTACCTGTTGTAAAGGTATACCAAAAGGCAGCTGTCACATGAATAATAACAACGAGAAGGCAGCATATGGCCCTCATAAATTCTATTTCTGATAATCTGTTTTTTGTTTTGGATGATGTCATAGGATGATTAAGCCAAGAGGCTTATTTAACTCCCTTCAAGTTATCTGAATTTACAAACACAAGAGAAGGGACTCGAACCCTCGACCCCTAGACCCCCAGCCTAGTGCTCTACCAACTGAGCCACTCCTGTATAATTCTATGCAATTATTAAACTAAATTATCAGCTACTTGTCAAGTTATTTAAATTGATTTAAATGAGGATCATATTCATAACCAATGGACTTAAGCTGCTTGTATAAGGCGACAATATCGAGATTATAGTAATTACATAACATATAGATATCCTTAAATTGGTTTCTAAGCTTCATATTAAGAGTGCTTAATAACATATATGGATCTTGGGGAAGTGAATCAGCGCTTTTCACGTTTATTACCCTCCTTATTGACTTAAGAGAATCAATGATTCCTTTATATTCGATAGTGTAACATAAATGGGATGAAAATGGTATCTAAATTGATATTTCTCTTATGAATAAAGTATGCTATAATGATTGTCGAAATGAACATTCATTAGACAGCGTTGTTAGGAGAATAATATTGAAAATAAGAAGTAATCGTTTGTTATGGGGTAATTTTTACGGCTTTATCATTATGGGTATGATTGTTCTTTTTTTAGGCTCAAATATGCCAAATATTAGTGAGCAATATCACCTTTCCTATGTGCAAGGTGGGCTGATTTTATCTTTTTTTGCGGCTGGTAGCTTGATTTTTGGATTCATTTGTGGAATCATAGGCGACTTCATTGGTATGAAACGAGTCTTGGTTTTTGCCCATGTATTAAATACAATTGGTCTTTTGGTGTTTGCACTTAGTAGCTCAGTTTTTGTTCTTTACATAGGTGTCTTTATTATTGGTGCGGGTACAGGTGCTTTTAGCATCAGTGTAAACATGATTGTGAGTGATTTTGTACATGGTGATGGTAGAATAATGAGCTTACTACATATGAGCTTTGGAGTTGGTGCATTTATTATCCCAGTGATTTCAAATCATGCAGTACAATTAGGCTTTCAGTGGAGGAGTGTTCTAATATTACTCGTTATTCTTGAGATAGTGAGTTTGATTTTATCCGTGAATATGAAAGTACACCTTCAACATCATACAGCTGAAGATAAGCCTTCTAATAAAAAAGTGCTTAAAAATTGGCGAATATATATATTTATGGCTATATTGTTTTTTTATGTTGGGGCAGAAAACTCAATCAATGGTTGGATTGTAACCTATTTAATTCATGGTCTTGAATTATCTAAAAGCTTTGCCAATAACACATTGTCGGTATTTTGGATCGTAATGATGTTGGGTAGGTTTATCAACAGCATCATTAGCCAAAAGCTTCATAAAGAAGATATCCTTTTATTTTCTAGCATGGGAGCCTTAGCAATGATTATCTTATTTATGAATGCTACTAATCCTGTTTTAATCGTAATTATAATTGCGCTACTTGCATTCATGTTTTCGGGTATTTATCCTCTAACTTTTGCAAATGCCAATCCGATTATTAGAGGATCAGGATCAGCGGGTGCAATGATTACCTCTGGTGGCGCGTTAGGTTCTGTAACTATTCCGTATATGAGTGGTTTAGCTTCGGAATGGGTAGGGGTAAAAGGCGTGCTTATAACCGTTTTCATTGCGCTGATATTTATGACGATATTCACCATTATAAACAAAAAAGCACAGGTTAAAAGTTAACTTGGATATCAATAGGGAGGCAAGTATGTTTCAATTATCAAATGAGAAGTTTCAAGAAAAAGAAGATATGTATAAACAACTATTGATGAGTGCAAAAGGCTTAATGGCAGGTGAAAGAGATATGATTGCAAATCTAGCGAATCTTTCCTCATTGATTTACCATACTATGGAGGAGGTTAATTGGGCGGGGTTCTATCTTCATAAGACAAACCAATTGGTATTAGGTCCCTTTCACGGAAGGCCAGCTTGTATTCGAATTGATTTGGGAAAAGGTGTATGTGGTAATGCGGCTAAAAATAGAGAGACCATAGTAGTTTATAATGTCCACAAATTTGAAGGACACATTGCTTGTGATGGGGAGACACTTTCAGAAATCGTTGTACCCATGATTGCAAATGAAGAACTGATTGGGGTATTAGATATAGATAGTATTAGAATTGGAAAATTTGATGATGTTGATAAAAGGTTTTTAGAAGAATTGGTGAGTATATTCATCACAGAGTGTTTCTAGATGTAGATAGGAGAAGACATGGATCATAAAAAATTATTTGATTATGCAATTTTAACTGGCGAAATTATGTTGAAAAGTGGTGCAGAAACATCTAGAGTAGAAGATACAATAAATAGAATTCTAGCAACCACCAATTTTAGAACAGTAGAATCTTTTGTTACGCCTACGGGCATTTTTGCTACTTTAGATGACCCTTCAATAGATATGATTACATTTGTGAAAAGGGTGCACAAAAGAGTGGTTCATTTAAATCGAGTTGCTATGGCGAATGACCTATCTAGAAGATTTTGTTCTGGTGAGGTGGAACTAGAGGAGGCTTATAAGTTACTTGAAGTGATTAAAGAGGAGCCACCTTACCCTAATTGGGTAATGATTTTAGCCAAAGGTATCGGTGCTGGAAGTTTTACTGTGGTTTTTGGTGGTGATGTTATAGATATGTGTGTAACTATGATCATTGGATTTGTACTTACTATGATGCAAATAGTACTCAGGAAATTTGATACCTCAAAGTTTTTCGAGGATATCATAGGGGGTGCTCTAATTGCATCCTTGGCAATCGTGTTTTTTTATTATTTGAATATTGGCTCAAATTTTGATTTGATTGTTATTGGTGCGATTATGCCCTTAGTTCCAGGAGTGGCTATAACAAATGCCATTAGAGAAATTATTCAAGGGGACTTCATTTCTGGTATTTCAAGAACAGCGGACGCCTTTATCATTGCTGCCTCTGTTGCAGTCGGTGTAGGAAGCATTCTTAAATTTTTTTATATCTATTTAGGAGGTGCTTTTTTATGATGATTGAGATATTTGCTGCTTTTGCTGGAACTTTCGCTTTTTCAGTTTTTTCAAATGTATCCAAAAGAGAATTGCTTTTTTGTGGAACAGTTGGAGGGATCAGCTGGGCGGTTTACCTTCTTACCTATAACTTAATCCAAGAGAGTATCTTTTCTAGTTTTATTGCAGCAATCGTTATTAGTATTATTTCGCATATCCTCTCTAAGATGCGAAAGAACCCGGTAACAATTTATCAAATTAGTGGTATATTCCCATTAGTACCTGGTGCAGGAATGTACAAAACTCTTTATTATATCGTAAACGAGGATTATAACCTATCTACAATTTATTTATATGAAACCTTGCAAATTGCAGGAGGTATCGCTGTTGCCATGGTATTAATTGCATCAATTAATAATTTGATTATAAAAAGATAATCATTCTTGTTCAACTTCAAACTGACTAGTCTTGCCCATGACGTAAGCTAATTTTATAATAGCTGTCTCTTCCAAAGTCATTTCACGTTCATACATTTTTTCAAATTGTTGGATTAACCTATCTGTTGCAGTGTATTTCTTCTTTGGCCGTATAATGATATTTGGATTATTGAAATTTGGAATATATGTTTCGTATAGCATAGTTTCAGAGTATATTTTTTTGAAAATTTCAGCGGTATAATAAGCATCATTATAAGCATCATGCAAAGGCTGTTCAAACGGTATACTCAAGAAATCAATGCTATTACGAAGGCTTAAGTGAATGCCTTTTGGAAGGTCTAAAAAAACAGCAGTATGAGGCTGTAGGTTTATATAATTTCTTGGAATTTCAAGGTTATCGATCTCATGAAAATGAAGATTTCTAAACATCTCCTTCATATCAGACATTCCCCAAATACATAAAATTGCATCATCGCTACCTATAAAATCAATAAAATCATGAACCACCTCATCAAAAGGTTGTTCCATTTCCAATTGCTCCATCGTAATTCGAGTAAGCTTAGATACGAAGGGATTCATTGTGGGATAGATACAAGGCTTAATCAAACGATTAAAGGTTGATATGGTTTCAAAAGAACTATTGACCTTTACTGCACCAATTTGAATTATTTCAAAAGGACATTTTATAGAGTTTGCAGTGATTTCCTCTGTTTTTGGTGGACAAACTTGATTGAACTCTAGATCAAAAACAATATAATGCATTGGAACATCTCCCATTTAAGTAAGTTAGTGTTAGTATAACACGAAATGCAGTACGATACACAACCTTATTGAGGTAAGACAAAATGAATTGACAAAGAACCATTGGCTGTTATATACTAATAAATGGTAATAAAAAATAATAAGAAAGTGAGGTTATGAATATGAGATTAATGAAATTAAGCAACAGTAATACAACTACAAATTATCACGTGGAAGTAACCTATGATCTATTATTCTAATTTTAGTCTAATCAATATGCCATAGGATACATATCCTATGGCTTTTATAATGTTGGAAAAGAGTATTATGAGAGCCATTAGAACATGTAATGTTTATGGCTTTTTTTATTGGAATGATTTAGGTAAAAGGATTGTAGGCTTTTAGGAGAGAAGAAATGAAAAAGTTATTTAAGCCTTATTTAGGGCTAAAAAGAGAAATATATATTATATTTATTTCTAAAACGATTAATGCAATGGGAGCGCTTATTGGCCCATTTATGACACTATTACTCAGTAAAAAGATTGGGTTATCCAGTGCAGAAACAGGTTTTTATGTTGCTGTTTTAGGGTTTCTATTTGTCCCTTCTAGCTTGATAGGCGGGAAATTATCAGACACCTATGGTAGAAAAAGAGTATTGATTATCTTTGAATTGATTGCAGCGGTGGGTTATGTTGCATGTATATTCATTCAGCCTTCCATGAATTTGGTTTATGTATTAATGGCTACAACCTTTTGTTTTGGTGTAGCAGGACCATCTCATGATGCTATGACAGCAGATTTAACTACCCCAGAGCAAAGACAGGGTGCATTTTCTTTGAATTATTTAGGTTTTAATTTTGGATTTGCAATTTCACAAATATTTGCTGGATTTTTATTTGAAAATCACTTCGTGTGGATGTTTATCATTGATGGGATAACAGCTTTAATTGGAATATTGCTCATAGCTGTTTTTGTTAAAGAGACGTCTACCAATACGAAGCATAGCGAGAGTAAGGATATTAAAATAAAGGAATTGAAGCAATCAGCTAAAAGTTCAACCATAGCTGTGTTATTTTCAAAACCAATATTAATGTACTTTGCCCTTGCTACAATTGGATACAGGTTTGTTTATTCACAATGGTCCTTTATGATACCTTTACATGCTGAAGCAAATTTTGTAAACGAAGGAGCAAAGCTATATGGTTTACTAGGAACCTTTAATGCTACCATAGTTGTAATCTGTACTCCATTAATTACATTGGCATTTGGTAAATTCACACATATTAGAAGAATATTCTATTCGGGATTACTTTTTACCGTAGGTTTTGGCATGCTAGGATTTGTTTCTACCAAAACAGCATTTTTTACCTCGGTGTTCATTTTTACCTTAGGAGAAATCCTTGAAGCAATTAGCTCAGTACCATTTATAATGAGTCATGCACCAGCATCTCATCGAGCAAGAATTAGTTCTATTCTTTCATTATTAATAGGAACGGGATATACGATGGGCTCTTTGGTTATGGGATCGGTACTTGAAATTGCTTCATTTGAAGTATGTTGGAAGATATCTGCAACGGTTGTATTGATTGCAGCTATATTGATGAAATTATTGGAAAAATATGATAACAAAAACACCTGTAGAATTGAGATAGGCAATTATGTAGATACAAAAAATGTTTTATCACAATAAGTAAAGAAAATAAAAAAGCGGCTTTTCACTATGTGATTCGTCGCTTTTTTTGTATAAGAAAAGTTCTGCATAAGCAAGTATAAGTCGATTTTCTTTTTTACTAGGAAAGTATTAAATAAGCAATTGGAAAAGCGGCAGATAGGTAACGAGAGCTTCAAACTCAATGCAGCCGATTTTCTTGTATTATAGTTTGTTTAGTGCCTGCAATGCTAATGCCAATGCTCCATAGGTTCCTGCATTTTCACCAAGCTGTGGACTTACAATATACTGATCTATATCACCTTCAAGTTGGGGTACTTTTATATACTCCTTCAATAATTCTTGAACGTTTTTTCTGACCATATCTAGTAAGTGTTTTTGTCCCATTACACCACCACCAAGGATTATTCTTTCTGGTGATAAGATCATGATATAAGTAAGAACACCTTGAGCTAAATAATATGCTTCCATTTCCCATGCAGGATGAGCTGCATCAAGGAGATAAGCTTTTTGCCCCCAACGCTTTTCAATGGATGGACCAGAGGCCATGCCTTCTAAGCAATTTCCATGAAAAGGACAAACACCTTCAAATTGATCTTGGGGATGACGTGGGATAAGAAAATGGCCCATTTCTGGATGGAGCAATCCATGGAGTAATTTTCCATTCACAAAAGCACCACCACCAATTCCTGTACCAACAGTAATATAAATACAGGAATTAACGTTTTGTGCAGCACCCCATTGATGTTCTGCTAGGGCAGCTCCGTTTACATCTGTATCAAAGTTCATTGGTATATCAAAATGCTCTTTTAATGCGCCTAGGAAGTTGAAATGAGCCCAAGGTAACTTGGGAGTATCTAATATATAACCAAAATTTGCAGCGTCAGGATTAACGCCAGCAGGACCAAAAGTGCCGATACCGATACTTTCAACTTGATTTTCCTTGAAATATTCAATAATTTTTGGCATAGTTACATCGGGAGTTAATGTATCAAGTCGTATAAGATTAAAAACCTCGCCTTGTTCATTTCCTACTGCACAAATAATCTTAGTTCCACCAGCTTCAATAGCACCGTATAGCATAAATGCACCTCTTTCAATTTTGTATTCTTTTGTTTAAGATAACTATACCAGTGACAATAGTATTAGACAATGGAGAATTTTATTGAAAAACTGTCTTTTTTTGTTTTATATATATGAAAATAGGTATTTGCATTGAGATGAGATGTCTTTTACTTGTAAATAACCTATGACTTGTTTTATAAAGCTAGGTTTAAGGGCAGGGAGAGAACAGAATGTAATATTGATGGTTTAAATAGACAAATATCATTTGACACATGGTCTAATCTGTGATAAAATCATAACAATTTGAGCTACAATTTACGAACACATAGCGACCTTTAATTTGGTACCGAGAGACCAGCAAGGGAGGAAAAATGGATGGGACACATTGATGCGTTCTTTTATAATGTAAAGAATCATTTTATGGATATAAAAAGTATAACAGGACTGATGTTGCAAAACCATCTGTCCCAGTTCGTCATTAATAAAAATATGGGTGTAAAATATAAAGCAATAGATGCAGTTGACTATTTCATTTAGTTAATGTATTTATTGCTTTTCTTATTCCTGGGAGAAGTTCTGCAAAAGTTTAATAACTGTATAAATAATCAATAAATACATCAATACTAGTATAAGAATTAAATGGAGGGAAAAACAATGTGGACAAGAAAAGACATGCTAGGACTTAATGATTTAACGAAGGAAGAGATACTTCAAATATTAACATTAGCAAAAGAAATGAAACCAATGATTGATGATAGATCTTTAAGCACGAACACTTTAAAGGATACAAGTATAGTATCCCTGTTTTATGAAAACTCAACAAGAACAAAAATGTCCTTTGCACTCGCAAGTAAGTATTTAGGCGCAACCTTTACTGATTTGGGTATTCATACAAGCAGTGTAACAAAAGGGGAAAGCTTAATTGATACAGGAATGACGATGGACCAAATGGGAACGGATATCATTGTTATGAGACATGGCATGACAGGTGCACCCCACATATTAGCAAAAAATGTCAAAGCTTCAGTTGTAAGCGGTGGAGATGGAACGAATGAGCATCCAACGCAAGGCTTACTAGATTTATTCACAATTATGGAGAGTAAGAAAAGCTTTGAAGGCTTAAAGGTAGTCATTATTGGAGATATTATGCATAGCAGAGTTGCCAGAAGCAATATTTTTGGTCTTACTAAGCTTGGAGCTAAGGTTGTGCTTTCAGGACCAACGACCTTAGTATCAAAAGGCTTGCAGATTCTTGGAGCAGAGGTCAATCACAATGTAAGAGATGCAGTTAAGGATGCAGATGTAGTAATGGGTCTTAGAGTTCAGCTTGAAAGACAAAAGGGTGGCATGTTCCCTGATTTAAGAGAATATTCACAACTTTTTGGAGTAGATAAGGAAGTACTTGACCTTGCAAAAGAAGATGCATTGTTGATGCACCCCGGTCCAGTAAATAGAGGAGTGGAATTGACCTCTGAAATTATAGATGGTAAACAATCAGCGATTAACATACAAGTTAAAAATGGTGTAGCAGTAAGAATGGCACTACTAACCTTACTTGCCCAGGCAAGGAAATCGGAAGCAATTCGCTAGCCCAGGCTTTGAATTGGAAGCAATTCGTTATAGTAACTGGTGAAATATCTAGCATTAACATATATAACAATGATTAAGGAGAAATGAAGATGAAGCTATTAATAAAAAACGGACGCATGATCAACCCAGCAACAAAAAAAGATCAAGTACAAGATCTGGTTGTTGAAGATGGTATCATTATAGAAATAGGAGATAAAATCAATCTAAAAGATGCTGAAATCATCAATGCAAATAATTGTTGGGTAGTACCTGGATTAATAGATGTACATGTACATTTAAGGGAGCCAGGTTATGAATATAAAGAGACCATAGAAACAGGTTCCATGAGTGCGGCAAAGGGTGGGTTTACTACAATATGCCCGATGCCAAACACGAATCCAGTAGTTGATAACGAAATCCTAGTCGAATACATCAAGTTGAAAGCAGAAAAACAAGCGGTTGTAAATGTGTTGCCAGTTGGTGCGATTACCAAAGGACAAAAAGGCGAGGAATTAGCTAATATTGGAAAAATGAAAGAGGCTGGAATTTGTGCCATAAGTGAAGATGGAAGATCCGTACTTAATGCAGGATTACTAAAAAAAGCCATGATTTATTCTAAAATGTTTGATCTTCCAATCCTATCTCATTGTGAAGACGATTCCCTTGCAGGGAGTGGCTGCATGAATGCAGGAGATACAGCAACCATTCTTGGACTCAAAGGTATTCCAGATGAATCAGAGGAAATTATAGTTGCAAGAGATATTTTACTGGCTGAAAAAACAGGTGTTAAGCTTCATATATGCCATGTTAGTACAGCTGGAAGTGTAGAAATCATTAAGAGAGCAAAGGAAAGAAATATAAGTGTAACTGCAGAAGTTACGCCTCACCATTTTACACTAACAGAAGAAGCAGTTATGGGCTTTGATTCAAATACAAAGATGAACCCACCGCTTAGAACAAAAAAAGATGTCGAGATAATGAAAATTGCATTGAAAGATGGTACAATAGATATCATTGCAACTGACCATGCACCACATCATATCGATGAAAAAAACTGCGAATTCGAAAAAGCTGCCAATGGTATAGTAGGTTTTGAAACAGCGGTGGCATTAACCATAACAGAGCTGGTAGATAAGGGTATTTTAACACCAATGGAAATGATTGAAAAAATGAGTTATAACCCAGCCAAATTACTCAATATAGATAAAGGGAATCTTGATATTGGTAAGATAGCAGATATCACTATTATTGATCCTGAGAAGGTCTATAAGGTAGATGCGAGTACATTTCTATCAAAGAGTAAAAACACTCCCTTTGACGGTAGAGAAGTAAAAGGTCAAGTAAAATATACAATTGTAAATGGTATTGTTAAATACCAGGCATAAATAAACATCATTCAGGAGGAACTATTATGATAGATTCACTAATCGGTAAAATAAAAGCAACTAGTAATCCAACAGTTGTAGGTCTGGATCCAAGATTGGATTTCGTACCTAGTCATATAAAGGAAGAAGCATATGATTTATATGGTAAAACCCTTGAAGGAGCATCAAAAGCATTTTTAGAATTTAACAAAGCGATCATTGATGCAACCTATGATTTGATTCCAGCAGTTAAGCCACAAGTTGCAATGTACGAGCAATATGGAGCAGTAGGTATGCAAGCTTATATTGACACGATAGCATATGCAAAAGCAAAAGGACTCGTAATCATTGGAGATATTAAAAGAAGCGACATAGCCTCAACGGCAACATCTTACTCAGATGGTCATATTGGTAGAGTTGAAATTGAAGGTGAAAAATTAGAAGTGTACAAGGAAGACTTTGTAACACTGAATCCATACCTAGGATATGATTCGATTGAGCCTTATATGGACAATTGCAGGCTATATGATAAAGGCATGTTTGTACTTGTGAAAACTTCTAATCCAAATAGTGGTGAAGTTCAAGACATTACAGTTGGTGAGAATGGCGAAAGACTTTATGAATATATGGGCAAGCTTGTTGCAAAATGGGGCGACGAGGTTATGGGAAATGAAGGTTATAGTAGAATCGGTGCAGTCGTTGGAGCAACGCATAAAGAACAAGGTATAAGACTGCGTGCGCTCATGCCTAAGACTTACTTCTTAGTTCCAGGTTATGGCGCTCAAGGAGCAACAGCAAGTGATCTTGCTGGCTGTTTTAACAAAGACGGTCTAGGAGCAATTGTAAACTCCTCTAGAGGTATTATTGCAGCCTATACACTGAAAGCCTATAAGGATAACTTTACTGAGAAAGAATTTGCACAGGCAGCAAGACAAGCAGTAATTGATATGCGAGAAGATTTAACTAATTGCTTCAGATAGTTGCATATCAATCGATCAAATATTCAAATAGGAGGGCAATATAAATGAAAGCGAAACTCATCCTTGAAAATGGAACAGTTTTTGAAGGTAAAGCTTTTGGACATCTGAAAGAAACAGTTGGAGAAGTAGTATTTAACACTGGTATGACAGGGTACCAAGAAGTGTTGACGGATCCATCATATTATGGACAAATAGTAACCATGACTTACCCACTAATCGGTAATTATGGAATTAATTTAGATGATTTAGAATCAAGTGAAGCAAAGGTAAGAGGCTTCATCGTAAGAGAAAAATGTAACAACCCTAACAACTGGCGTTGTGAATTTGAACTAGAAGAATATTTAAAAAGAAATAGGATTATTGGACTTGAAGGAATTGATACCAGAGCATTAACAAAAATAATCAGAAATTATGGTACGATGAGAGGGATCATCACAGTTAGGGATTTAACAGAAAGTCAAATAAAAAGCAAATTAGACAGCTTCAATAATACCTTTGCTGTAAAGGAAGTATCCACGAACGAGGTCAAGGTTTATGAAGGTGATGGACAACATATAGCAGTTATGGATTTTGGTATCAAAAATAATATTATCAGATCCTTTCAGAAAAGAGACTGCAAGATTACAGTTTTCCCAGCAATGACTACAGCAGAAGAAATACTAGCTTGTAATCCAGATGGGATTTTCCTTTCGAATGGACCAGGGGACCCTAAGGATCTTCAAGAAGTTGTAGATGAACTGAAAAAGTTAATTGGACAAAAGCCTATTACAGGAATATGTCTAGGTCATCAACTGTTAGCTCTTGCACTAGGTGGAGATACAGAAAAATTAAAATTCGGTCATAGAGGAACGAATCATCCTGTAAAGGATCTGACAACGAATAGAGTTATGATTACATCACAAAACCATGGATATGTAGTAAAGGAAGAAGGGCTTCCAAAGGATATTGAAATAACACATATTAATTTAAATGACAATACAGTTGAAGGTATGAGACACCATGGACATCGAATCTATAGTACTCAATTCCATCCAGAGGCTTGCCCTGGACCACATGATACAGATGGGATTTTTGATGAGTTTGTTGAGGCAATGAAGCAGTTATAAAAGGTGAAATGAATAAAAGACCATTTGAAAGGAAAGGTGACATAATGCCAAGAGATTATAGTATAAAAAAGGTTTTGGTTATTGGATCAGGACCGATTGTAATAGGACAAGCAGCAGAATTTGACTATTCTGGAACACAGTGTTGTCAAGCGTTAAAGGAAGAAGGCGTAGAAACAGTTCTGGTAAATAGCAATCCAGCAACCATTATGACAGATAAAGAAATCGCAGATCAAATCTACATTGAGCCATTGACATTAAAGTATTTAGAAAAGGTAATAGATAGGGAAAGACCAGATAGCTTAATAGCAGGAATGGGTGGACAAACAGGACTTAATTTAGCAGTTGAACTACATGACGCAGGTATTTTAGAAAAATATGGTGTTAGAGTTATTGGAACTCAAATTGCTGCAATTAAGGAAGGGGAAGACCGAGAAGATTTCAAGAAATTAATGGAAAAGATTGGTCAACCTGTTATAGAAAGTAAAATAGTAACAACTATGGAGGAAGGCGTAGACTTTGCTGCCCAGATCGGATATCCAGTAGTTGTAAGACCCGCCTATACACTTGGTGGTTCAGGCGGTGGAATCGCAGAAGACCGTGAAGAGCTCAAACAAATTCTAGCACAAGGCTTACAATTAAGCCGTGTTGGTCAAGTGTTATTAGAAAAATCAATTAAGGGCTGGAAAGAAATTGAATATGAAGTAATGAGAGACGGCTTTGGTAATTGTATTACAGTATGTAATATGGAAAATATAGACCCTGTAGGAGTTCATACTGGTGATAGTATCGTTGTAGCTCCATCTCAAACCCTTTCTGATGTAGAATATCAAATGCTTAGAAAAGCATCAATTGACATTATAAATGCAATTAAAATTGAAGGAGGCTGTAATGTACAATTAGCACTGCATCCAGAATCTTTTGAATATGCAATCATCGAAATAAATCCTAGAGTAAGTAGGTCATCAGCACTTGCATCTAAGGCAACGGGATATCCAATAGCTAAGGTTGCAACGAAAATTGCACTAGGCTATGGACTTGATGAAATACAAAATGCAGTAACGAAGAAAACAACGGCTTGCTTTGAGCCTACCTTAGATTATTGTGTAATTAAAATTCCAAAATGGCCTTTTGATAAATTTAGAAGAGCAAAGAAGACCCTTGGAACAAAAATGATGGCTACGGGTGAGGTAATGGCAATAGGAAACACCTTTGAAGCGGCTCTTCTAAAGGCAGTACGGTCCTTAGAAATAGGCCAATACTCATTACACCATCCCAAAGCTGCACTTAGAGATATGGACGAGTTAAAGAGACGTGTTCAAGTACCAGATGATGAAAGATTATTTGACTTAGCAGAGCTTCTTAGAAGAAACTATAGAATTGATAAGGTATGTCGTATAACAGGTATGGATCCCTTCTTTGTGGATAAAATCAAAGGAATCGTTGATGAAGAGGAACGTTTAAGAGAAGTAACCATTACAGATATCGATAGGGACTGGATGAGAGACCTAAAAAAGAAAGGCTTCTCTGATAAAGCAATTGCTGATTTTGTTGGTTGTCCTCCAGTTGAAGTATACAATCTTAGAAGAGCTTTCCAAATTAACGCAGTCTTTAAAATGGTAGATACCTGTGGTGGAGAATTTGAAGCAGTTTCACCATATTATTACTCAACTTACGATGAATATGATGAAGTTGAAGTTACTGATAGAAAGAAAGTTATGGTTTTAGGTTCAGGACCAATTAGAATTGGACAAGGTATTGAGTTCGATTATTGCTCAGTGCATGGAATTATGGCACTGAAAAAAGCAGGTATTGAAACAATTATAGTGAATAACAATCCAGAAACTGTTAGTACAGATTTTGATATAGCAGATAAGCTTTACTTTGAACCTTTAACTGAAGAAGATGTCCTTAATATTATTGAAAAAGAGAAACCAAGTGGTGTAATCTTACAATTTGGGGGACAAACAGCCATTAAGTTAGCAAGTTTCTTAAGTGAAATGAATGTTCCAATACTTGGAACAAAACCAGAGCAAATAGATGAAGCAGAAGATAGAGAAAAGTTTGACGATCTTATGGAAAAATTAGATATTAAAAGACCAAAAGGGAAAGCTGTCTGGAAACTGAAAGAAGGCTTAGCAGAAGCTGAATTGCTTGGTTATCCGGTACTTGTAAGGCCTTCCTATGTACTTGGTGGCCAGGGCATGGAAATCACTTACAATGAGATTGAGCTAGAAAGGTACTTGGTTCAAGCCTTTGAGAGAGATCATAAAAACCCAGTTCTAATAGACCGTTATTTAACTGGTAGAGAAATTGAAGTTGATGCAATCTGTGATGGGGAAAACATTCTTATTCCAGGAATCATGGAGCATTTGGAAAGAGCAGGCATTCACTCAGGTGATAGTATCTCCATTTATCCGCCTCAAAATATTTCTCAATCCATAAAGGATCAAATTTTTGTGCAAACAGAAAAGATAGCCGTTGCCTTAAAGGTAATTGGGATGATTAATATTCAATATATTGAATTTAAAGGAGAGCTTTACATTATTGAAGTAAATCCTAGATCTTCAAGAACAGTGCCTTATATTAGCAAGGTTACAGGCGTACCTATGATTGAGCTTGCAACAAGAATAATGCTAGGAGAAAAGCTGGTAAATCTAGGGTTTGGTACTGGGATTTACAAGGAAGCGGACCTAGTAGCCATTAAGGTACCTGTTTTTTCAACCCAAAAGCTACCTGATGTGGAAGTAAGCCTTGGACCAGAAATGAGATCAACAGGGGAAGTGCTTGGTGTAGGTAAAACCTTTGAAGAGGCTCTTTATAAAGGATTTATAGGTTCGGGCATGGGGGTTCTTAGAGGTGGAGGAACGATTCTAGCAACAATTAAGCCTTTAGACCAACCAGAGTTTATTCCACTTGCTAAGAGATTTATCGAAATGGGTTATAGGTTTGTTGCAACAGAAGGTACTGCCAATGTATTAAAAGAATACGGTGTAAATGTTCAATTGGTTAAGAAAATTAGTGAAGGTGTTCCCAATATACTTGATATGATTAGAAGTGGTCTTATAGATATGGTCATCAACACACCAACAAAAGTAAATGATGTTACAAGAGATGGCTTTATCATTAGAAGAGCTGCAATCGAGGCTTCCGTACCTGTACTCACTTCTCTAGATACCGCGAAGGGTATGCTTGGGATTATTTGTGCAAACATGACGGAAGAAGACACGGATATTTATAATTTAGGGTATAGCAAAGAGGAGCAATAAAATGTGCATAGATGAAAATTTAGGTAGGTCAAGATGTAAAATTATTTATAACAATCAAATTGCTGAGGGAGTCTTTGAAATCGTTTTTGAAAGTGATTCCATTTCATCAGAGGCTAAGCCAGGACAATTTGTAAATTTATATAGTAGCTCGGGGAGTATGCTGCTCCCTAGACCAATCAGTATATGTGAGGTTAATCCAGAGGAACAATGGGTTAAGCTTGTTTATGCAGTAGTTGGAGAGGGCACCAAGGAATTCTCAACTCTTGGAAAGGGTAGTTATATTGATGTTTTAGGACCTGTTGGCAATGGGTACACTATAGAGACTTGTGAAGGTAGCATTTTGGTTGGTGGAGGGGTAGGCACACCACCACTTCTTGAGCTTGCCAAAAGAATTGAAGGAAAGAAAACAATCTATTTAGGCTTTAGATCTAATCCATACTTGATAAATGAACTAAAAAAATATGGAGAAGTATTTGTTGCAACAGACGATGGTAGTGAAGGTCACCATGGTACGGTTATAGAGTTAATGAATCAAACAAGTGCTATAGGTCAAAGAATTTATGCATGTGGACCAAAACCAATGTTAAAAGCTCTACAACAATGGGCAGCCGAAAGGAACATTCCGACACAGCTATCATTAGAAGAGAGAATGGGCTGTGGCTTTGGGGCTTGTGTTGGTTGCGTGTGCAAAATAAAAGCGGATAATGAAGTCGGCTATATTTATAAAAAGGTTTGTAAGGATGGCCCTGTATTTGATGCTAAGGAGGTGCTCTTTTAATGAATTTAGGAGTAAATATTGCTGGAGTTCAACTTAAGAATCCTATTATGACCGCATCAGGAACCTTTGGCTCTGGGAAAGAATTTGAAAAATACATTGATATCAATAGATTAGGTGCAGTAATTGTGAAGGGTGTGGCAAATAAAGAATGGCTAGGAAACCCATCCCCAAGAATTGCTGAAACCTATGGAGGTATGCTAAATGCAGTCGGCCTTCAAAATCCAGGAATGGAAGTATTTATCAAGGAAGACATTCCATTTTTAAGAAAATATGATACTAAAATTGTCGTAAATGTAGTTGGGAGAACGATCTCAGATTATTGTGAGGTGGCCGAAAGACTACAAAATGAAGATGTAGACTTGTTAGAGCTTAATATTTCCTGCCCAAATGTAAAAGAGGGTGGCGTTGCCTTTGGGATTAGCCCACAAATGGCAGAGCAAATAACAAGAGAAGTAAAAAAATATGCGAAACAACCTTTAATCGTTAAGCTAAGTCCTAATGTCACAGACATTGCAGAAATTGCACGAGCAGTTGAAGCTGGAGGTGCAGATGCTATTTCATTGATTAATACCTTAATAGGTATGAAAGTGGATATTCATAAAAGACAACCTGTTATAGCAAATAAGTTTGCAGGTCTATCGGGACCGGCAATTAAGCCAGTTGCAGTAAGAATGGTGTATCAAGTTTCTAAGGCTGTAAAGCTACCGATTATTGGATTAGGTGGTATTATGACAGGGGAAGATGCGATTGAATTTTTAATGGTTGGAGCAACTGCAATCGCTGTTGGAACCGCTAATTTAATAAACCCTAGAGCAACAATGAACATACTAGATGAGCTAGAAACTTTTATGAAATCTAAAAAAATTAGTGACATTAAAGAAATAATTGGTATAATAGAATAATAACGCATGCGTGGGGGCGCATTATAGAGATACATAGAGGGTAAAACTAATAGAAGAAAGGGAATGTTAATATGGAGCAATACAAGAAAGATTTTATTGAATTTATGGTGCAATGCGGAGTGCTTACTTTTGGAGATTTCACAACAAAAAGCGGAAGAAAAACGCCATTTTTTGTGAACACAGGCAATTATAGAACTGGAAGGCAATTAAGCCAATTAGGCGATTATTATGCAAAGGCAATCAGAGAAAATTTTGGTTTAGACTTTCAGGTGCTCTACGGCCCAGCTTATAAAGGAATCCCATTAAGCGTAGCAACTTCAATTGCATTAGCTAATTCCTATGGCGCGGATGTAGCATACTGTTCTAATAGAAAAGAAGCGAAAGATCATGGCGAAGCAGGTGTATTACTAGGAAGTAAGCTTAAAGATGGCGACAAGGTAATTATAATCGAAGACGTAACTACAGCAGGAACTTCTATTTATGAAACCATGCCACTGTTAAAAGAAGCTGCAAACGTAGAAGTCCTTGGACTAATCATATCTGTAGATAGAATGGAAAAAGGCAAAACAAATGTAAGCGCATTAAATGAATTAGCAGAAACCTTTGATTTTAAAACATGTTCTATTGTAACAATGGAAGAAGTAATCGGATACTTACATGGTCGCAAAATTGACGGTGTATGCTATATCGACGATGAAATCAAAGAACGAATTAATGATTACTACAATCTATATGGCGCTAAATAGGTTAAAGGGGACAGGCACTTTTGTCTTAAGCTAAAAGGGACAGGCACTTTTGACTCAGTAAAAATCTATAAAGCAAAAGAAAGGATCGTGAGCATATGGCAAATTATATATGGAGCAAGGATTATTCTGTAGGAAATACGATATTAGACCAACACCATCAAAATTTGATTAAGCTTTTTAATGATGCATTTGAAACGATTAAAGCAGATAAGCCGTTTTCTGAAACAAATAAAATAATTAGTGAATTAACAACATATTCGATTTTTCATTTTCATGAAGAAGAGAAGCTAATGAAGGCTGCAGGTTATGTGGATTTAGAAGATCATAAAAAAGAACATGCTGAGTTTATCGCAAAGGTAAAAGAGTTCAAGCAAAATATTTCAGATGACAACAGCAAGTTAAATGAAGATATTTTCCTCTTCTTATATGATTGGCTAATTAACCATATTAATATAACAGACAAAAAATACGTTTCAATCATATAGCGTTAAAGGGGACACGTTAAAGGGGACAGGCACTTTTGTCTTAATTCAATATAATAGTGTAATTAATTCAAAATTTAGAGACAACTATTGTTATTCAATATGTTGTCTCTTTTGATTTAACCGAATGGAAGAAGTCCCCCACTTCTTAAGTGGGGGAACTAATTCCAACATCGGTGGGGTGGAAGCTCCCACTGATGTGCAAGTGAAGCTTCTTGCATTCGGTTACGAAACCGTAGCGAATGCGGAGGTTTTGTAACATTGACTACTGGTGCATTTGATTGTTTTTGGTTAAAGTGGACAGTCTCCTTTGTCTTATCGTCTTTTCAACTTAAATATTCGTTTATATTGTCAGATTTTGTTCGTTTTTCATTTTTCTTTTATGTTCATACATGGCATTGTCAGCCTGTTCAATGAGATCATCTATCGTGTTACATTCATCTTGAGAATACTCGGAAAATCCATAGCTAATGCTAATAGTATAAGGTTTATAGCCCTTATGATTATGATCTTCAATTGTTTCGGTAATTTTCTCTAAGGCATATCGTGCATTTATTAAATCCAAATCCTTGAAAATAATCAAAAATTCATCTCCACCAAATCTACAGAACATATCAAGCTCACGTAATCTAGACTTAATTAGTGAACACAAGTCTTTGATTAACTCATCACCTTCTCTATGACCAAAGGAGTCGTTAATCTTTTTTAGGTTATTAACATCGATAAAACAAATCGTTGTTTGAGATTCGCCTAGAATAGATTTCTCAAGTAGTTTACTTAGTTGTTCAATTCCAGCTCTTCTATTAGGAATTCCTGTTAATGGATCTGTTAATGCAAATAATCTCTCTTTTTCCTCGGCAGCTTTCCTAATTCGAATGTTCTTATACATTAAAGTAACTATCATACCTAAGCTCATAATCATCAACGCGGAAACTATGTAAAAGAAGGCTCTAAACAATTTTTTGTTGCTATAATAAAAATCAATGAATGAAGTTGGCTCATTTATTATTTTGCTACCCATTGGCAAACTATGTTGGTTGATATGAAACTTTTTTAGCATATTGTAGTCAAACATATATGTATTTGGGCTATTTTTAACAATTGGTATTTCAGAAGGTTTTTTGCCACCCAAGATCTGAAATGCCATTTCTCCTACTGTTTCACCATGAGTAATGCCAGAAGTAAGCACCCCACCTAAAAGCCCTTTCCCAATATAAAAGTCCCAGACTCCATATATCGGAACACTGGCATTTGCAGAAATCAATTCTATACTTTCGTCATAAGAAAAACTATTGTTAGACTTATCTCTATTAAAGGATAGAAGTAATATAAGACTATCACTTCCAAGGGTTTTCACTTTTTCTTGAATCTCTGACATATTAAAATCTTCCCAGAATTCAAAATGAACTTTGTCTTTATAATCAGGTATGATAATATCAAGATTTTTTTTGTTTGCTTGACCAGTTACAGTGGTATCGTTAATCACTATGATTTTTTTGATGGAAGGATTGAACTTAAGGGCAACATTAATTGTTCCAATTAAATCATAAGATTCTACTACACCAGTAATGTTTGCCGAGTTTTCAAGCATTGAATCTTCAAAATAATTTACCCCACAAAATATCGTTGGAACATCCTTGTAAATAGTATTATGGTAGAGCTGAATAAAATTAAAAGCAACATCATCTGTAGTAATAATTAGATCAAATCTCGTGTTATTATATTTTTTTATTAATAGCTCATATAAATTTTGAAGATATACAGGGTCAGCGTTTTTCTTGATATCCATATATTCATGAGTAAATTCTACATCAAATGATTTATCTGCCATAGAAGATTTAATCCCGATCTCTAAATCATCAGTCCATTTTAAGCCTTTATTATAAGAATTCAAAATTAAGACCTGTTTTTTTGCTGTCTTTTCAAGATTTATGATTATGCTATCTTGTGGGAGTGATTCTAATCTTATATCGTATTTTTTCAATTGCAGATAATCAAATTCATATTGAGTAGTTTTCTCAGTAACAACAGGTATATCAAAAGGATTTTCTCCATTTAGCACCCTAAGTGCAGTTTTTGCAGCAGTTTCACCTTGATAAAAACCACTGGTTAATTTCCCACCAACGATTCCATGGCCTAAAGTAAAATCCCATACCCCATAAATTGGTACAGAACTATCTTTCTCAATCATTGAGATGGCGTCGTTATACTCATATCGATTGTCTTCATTGTCTTTAAAGTAAATCAAAAACAAAATGATACTGTCTTCAGGTAAGCTACTTGCTTTTTTTGCTATTTGATTCAGATTTTTACCATCTAATTTTTTGAAGTTGATTTTATTTTTATATTGAGGCATTACATTAGAGAACTCTTTCATAATAGCAATACCTGTAGTTGTATCATCATCTACATAGTATATCGTATTCGTATTCGGATGTAGCTCCAAGGCAGTATTTATGGTATCACTTATATCAAAACCCTCAACTACTCCTGTAAACAAACTATTTGGATTAAGCATATCCTTTTCAAAGTAATTGACACCACAGAAAACAACAGGAGTATTTGGGAATAATTCATCACCATAATTTCGAAGAAAATTAAAAGCAGCATCGTCAGAGGATATAATTAAATCAAAGTGTCGGTCTTCATATTTATAGCTATAAGTTTCAAAAAGTGATTGTAAGTATCGATTATCTACAACCCTTTGTGTATCCATATATTCTACTTGAAGCTCAATGTTAACATTATCGGAGTTAAGTACTGATTTTATGCCATCGTATATATCATCACTCCACTTGTAGCCTTTATGATAGGAATTGAGAAATAAAACAGTTTTAATTTCTGGTGATTGATATTGGGCATAAACCATATCGAATGAACTACTCAAAAGGGATAGTAGTACAACAATTATCAAAAAGATCCGACTGGCTTTTCTCATTATATCACCCCATAAAGTATGCTGAGACAAAGGGGACAGGTACCTTTGTCTTAAAAGATCCGATAGGCTTACCCATAAATTTTGCTGAGGCAAAAGTGCCTGTCCCCTTTGCCTTATTTTTGTTCTCTTTTCATTTTTCTTTTGTTTTTATACATTGCATTGTCTGCCTGTTCAATTAGATCATCAAGAGTATTGCATTCTTTTTGATTGTACTCCCCAAATCCATAACTAATACTGAGCATATAAGGTTTGTATTCGTTTTGGTTATGATTTTTGATTGTTTCGTTTATTCTTTCCAAGGCTTGTTTTGCTTCTATGAGATTAGTATCATAAAATATAATTAAAAATTCATCTCCACCAAATCGGCAGAACAGATCAATGTCACGTAATTGTGAGTTAATTAGCAAACATAAGTCTTTGATTAATTCATCACCCTCTCTATGTCCATAGGCATCGTTTGTCTTTTTTAAGTTATTTACATCAATAAAACAAACTGTTGTTTGGAAATTACCTTCTTTGGATTTCTCCAGTAGAGCATTTAAATGTTCAATGCCAGCTCTTCTATTGGGCATTCCTGTGAGAGAATCTGTTAAGGCGTAAAGCCTCTCTTTTTCCTCAGCAGCCTTCCTGATTCGAATGTTCTTATACATTAAAGATAATATTATGCCTAGGGCGAAAAGTATATAAAGGAAGGGTAGTAATAATTTTTTGTTGTTCGTATAAAAATCTATAAGAGAGTTTGGCTCGTTGATTATTTTACTCCCATAAGGCAAACTAGTTATGTTTATTTCGAATTTATCGAGCATTTTGTAATCGAACATGTATATATTTGGACTATTGATTACTACTGGTATATCAGAGGGTTTTTTGCCGCTAAGAATTTCTAATGCCATCTCACCAACAGTTTGACCATGGGTAGTTCCAGAGGTAAGTACACCACCTAACAATCCTTTTCCAATATAAAAGTCCCATACACCATAAATTGGTACACTGGCATACTCTGATATCATCCCAATACTTTCGTCATAGGAAAAAGTGTTGTTCGATTTATCTCTGTTAAAGGACAATAGTAATATAACGCTATCGTTTTTCAATGTCTTAACTTTTTCCTGTATTTCTGACATATTCATGTCATCCCATATCTCAAAAGAAAGCTTGTCTTGATAATCAGGTATTAGTAAATCTAGATTTTTCTTGTTGGCTTGACCCGTTACTGAAGTATCATTGATTACTATGAATTTCTTAATGGAAGGGTTGATTTCAAGAGCAACATTAATCGTTCCTCTTAAATCATAAGACTCTACTACGCCAGTAAAGCTTTCCTTATTCTCAAGCATTGAATCCTCAAAGTAATTTACGCCACAAAAGATAGTTGGAACATCTTTGTAAATAGTGTCGTGATACATCTTGATAAATTTAAAAGCAACATCATCAGTAGTTATAATTAAATCGAACTTCTTATTCTTGTATTTTCGAATTAGTAGCTCATACAAATTCTGAAGATATACTGGATCAGTATTTTTCTGAACATCCATAAATTCATAAGTAAACTCAATATCATCAAGGCTATCTACTAGAGCAGATTTAATACCAATTTCTAAGTCATCAGTCCATTTCAAGCCTTTATTATAGGAATTTAAAATTAATATCTGCTTTTTTGATGTCTTCTCTAGATTGATGATGATGCTATTTTGAGGAAGCAAGTCTACTTCAATTCCATTTTCTTTCAATTGTTGGTAATCAAATTGATAATGAGTCGTCATCTCAGTAACTACAGGTATGTCAGAAGGATTTTCACCATTTAGTACTCTAACAGCTATATTAGCAGCCGTTTCGCCCTGATAAAAACCACTGGTTAATTTTCCTCCAATTATTCCATAACCTAATGTAAAATCCCATACACCATAAATAGGTGTTGAGCTATTTTGCGATAGCATAGATATAGCTTCGTTATACTCATAATGAGTACCTTCATTATCCTTAAAATAAACCAGGTACAAAATAATACTATTCTCTGGTAGGTCTCGAGACTTTTTGATTATTTCATCAAGGTTTGCTCCATCTAGTTTGGCAAAGTTTAATTTATCTTTGTAGGCGGGCATAACCTTTGAGAATTCTTTCATAATAGCAATGCCAGTAGTTGTATCATCATCTACGTAGTATACAGTCTCAGTAGTTGGATGATGCGTTAAAGCGGTATCAATTGTACTACCAATATCAAAACCTTCTACGACACCAGTATAAGAAGCATGCTTTTTAAGCATATCCTCTTCGAGATAATTCACACCACAAAAAACAACTGGAATACCTGGGAATAATTCATCACCATATTCTAGAAGGAAGTTGAAGGCAGCGTCATCAGAGGAAATGATTAAATCAAAATGTCTATCCTTAAATTTATATTTATATGTATCGAAAAGTGATTGAATGTATTGCCTATCGACTACTCGTTGTGCATCCATATATTCTACTTGAAGCTCAATCTTAGCATCATCAGAGTTAAGTACTGACTTAATGCCATCGTAAATATCATCGCTCCATTTGTAGCCTTTGTGATAGGAGTTGAGAAATAAGACGGTTTTCATTTCTGATGAATTATCATCAGCATAAATAAATCCCAATGAATTAAATATAAAAGATAATAGCACTAAACTTAGAAGGATGAGCTGACAGTTCTTCTTCATGAGATCCCCTCGCAATATGTCGAAATATTTTGTGCTTATACACATTATTATAACATTATCTGATAAGATTTTCAATATATTAACAATGCTATTGAAAAGATATTGGGATTGAGATACAGGGTTATAAAGGGTACTGATTCCAATATTAAATCTATACCAGTATCCATATTGGTATATACCAGAGGTAAAAATAATCATATATTTACGCTTTTTTTATTGATGCTCCAAGGGTCGAATGATATAATCAATCCAGATAGTGTGATAAACATTATGCCTTTGTGAGCCCAAAGATGTAAGAAAGCTCATAAGACATAAAATTTGGAAGGAGTTTGTAAATGGGGAATTTATTTGGAACAGATGGCGTTAGAGGTATTGCAAACAAGGAATTAACAGTAGAACTAGCGTATAGATTAGGTCAAGCAGGGGCCTACGTATTAACAAAAGAGAACAAGCATAAGGCAACTATTTTAATAGGTAGAGACACAAGATTATCTGGTGAAATGCTGACAGCTGCAATGGTTGCTGGAATTTGCTCAGTAGGAGCAGATACAGTATCAGTAGGAGTAGTACCAACACCAGCAGTATCTTATTTGACAAAAGAATATGGTGCAGATGCAGGCGTAGTTATTTCAGCATCCCATAATCCAGTAGAATACAATGGAATTAAATTTTTTAACAAGGATGGCTATAAGTTATCTGACTCCTTAGAGGAGGAAATAGAAGCTTTACTTGCAAATGACAACAAGGATATTGAACTTCCAGTGGGTACTGATATTGGTCGAGTGGTTTATAGAACAGAGTGTATCTATGACTACATTCGTTATGCTAAAAGACAGATCAACACGAAACTAGATGGATTAAAGGTTGTTATTGATTGTGCGAACGGTGCATCTTATGTGTCTGCTCCAGAAGCTCTAAGACAACTTGGCGCAGAAGTTATCATTATTCATAATGAACCTGATGGAACCAATATCAATAAAAAATGTGGTTCAACACATATGAACGATTTACAACTGTATGTGAAACAAGTTGAAGCGCATATTGGGTTAGCTTTTGATGGCGATGCTGATAGATGCCTTGCTGTTGATGAAAAAGGTAATATTGTAGATGGCGATCAAATTATGGCCATTTGTGCGTTATATATGAAGGAACAAGGAATTCTTAAAAAAGATACTGTTGTAGCAACAGTAATGAGTAATCTAGGATTCTTTATCATGGGTAAAGAACAAGGACTCAACATTGAACAAACAAAGGTTGGAGATAGGTATGTTCTAGAAAAAATGCTTGAAGAAGGTTACAATCTTGGCGGAGAGCAATCTGGTCATATTATATTTTTAGACGAAAATACAACTGGTGATGGATTACTTACTGCACTTCATTTACTTGAGGTAATGAAAATGACGGGTAAAAGTTTATCTGCTCTTACATCAGTAATGGAAGTTTTACCACAAGTTCTAGTAAATGCAAAAATTAAAATTGAGAAAAAAGATTTATATGAATCGGATGAAGTGATTGCTAAAGCAATTGCAGCTGTTGAAGCAAAGTTTTCCGGTAGCGGCAGAGTGCTTATTAGACCTTCAGGTACAGAACCTCTTATTAGAGTCATGATTGAAGGAAAAAATCAACAAGAGTTATTAATAGAAGCAACAGGGTTAGCAAAATTAATTGAAAATAGATTAAATTAGGAGGCAATGATATGTGTGGGATAGTTGGATATATTGGTAAACAGGAAGCAACGCCTATTCTGATTGAAGGGCTTAGAAGTTTAGAGTATAGAGGTTATGATTCAGCAGGTGTTGTAGTATTTAAAGATGGATTGAATCTTGTAAAGGCTAAGGGAAGACTTGCTAATCTTGAAGAAAAATTAGTTGAGCAAGCTTCCAATGGATTGATGGGTATTGGCCACACTAGATGGGCAACTCATGGAGAACCATCAGATGTGAATTCACATCCTCATATGAACGCAAATAGTACGATTGCTTTAGTACACAATGGTATTATTGAAAATTATTTATCCTTAAAGGATGAATTAGAACTTGAAGGATATCAGTTTTTATCTGAAACAGATACTGAAGTAGGCTTAATGCTTATTGATTATTACTATAAACAAGCAGGTAATTTGTTGGATGCTGTAATTATGGCAACAGATAGATTCGAAGGGTCTTATGCATTGGCAGTTGTGTGCCAAGATGATCCGAATAAGATTATTGCAACAAGAAAAGACAGTCCATTAATCATAGGATTAGGAAAAGGTGAGAACTTTGTTGCCTCTGATATTCCTGCGATTTTAAAGTATACAAGAAATATTTATTTACTTGAAGATGCTGAGTTAGCGATTGTAACAAAAGATGATGTTACGATTCTTAACGAGAAGAAAGAAGTTGTTAATAGGAAAGTGTTTAAGGTTACTTGGGATATTGCTGCAGCTGAAAAGGGCGGCTATGAACATTTTATGTTGAAAGAGATATTTGAACAACCTAAGGTTATTAGGGATACTTTAATTCCTAGATTGCCTTTAGACAAGGATCAAATTGAGTTAGATCAAATTAAGTTAACAAAGAAAGATTTGGCTAAGATCAATAAAATATATATTGTGGCTTGTGGTACTGCTTTTTATAGTGGATTTGTTGGTAAGTATCTTATAGAGCGTGTATCTAGAATTCCAGTTGTTGCTGAAACTGCTTCGGAATTCAGATATAGAGAACCAATTATTGATAAGAATACACTTCTTATCGTGGTATCTCAATCTGGAGAAACTGCTGATACAGTTGCAGCACTACGAATGGGTAAGAAGGCAGGAGCTCATGTAATTGGAGTGGTTAATGTAGTGGGATCAACGATTGCGAGAGAGGCTACTGATATTTTATATACATTGGCTGGTCCTGAAATTGCAGTTGCATCCACGAAAGCATATTCTGCACAGTTATGTGCGATGTATTTGATTTCTACTAAGATCGCAATGGAGCTTGGAGAAATCACTGATGAAGAATTTGCAGAAATTAAGGAAGAATTATATAGCCTTCCTGAAAAGGTAGAAACGATTTTAGCGCAATCTGGTTATATTAAATCGTTAGCGGATAAATATATTAATCTGAAAAATGTATTCTATATTGGAAGAGGCATGGACTATGCGGTTTCAATGGAGGGTGCGTTAAAGATTAAAGAGATTGCTTATTTACACGCTGAGCCTTATGCAGCAGGAGAGTTAAAGCATGGACCGATTGCGTTGATTGAAAATGGATCGTTGTTGGTGGGGCTAGTAGCTCAAGAAGAGTTGTTTGATAAGACGGTGAGCAATATTAAGGAAGTGAAGTCAAGAGGTGCGAGTATATTAGCAATCGCACTTGAAGGGAATACTGAGATTCAAAAAGTTGCAGATGATGTGATTTATGTTCCAAGAACACATTGGATGTTTACGTCAGTGCTAGAAAATATACCACAACAGTTGTTTGCTTATTATATCGCTTGTGGGTTGGGTCATGATGTGGATAAACCAAGGAATTTGGCGAAGAGCGTTACGGTAGAGTAATAATAAAATTAAGTTGTTCAAAAAAGGCATGTAATTGGGAACGAAAATCTCATTACATGTCTTTTGGTTTTCTAGAAATAGTAAAAAATTAGCCTAGCTTATTTATTTTATACCCATTATTTTGCAAATGATTATTGATCTCTGCATCTGATGTTTCCTCGTCAAAATTTACATCTAAAAATGTTTCATCTTCACTCAAGTATATATCCTGCACACCTCGCATTCCTTCTAATTGGTTTATAACTTTAACTTGTGTTTCTTTTTGCTCTAACCCTTCGATGTTAAGTCTTATACTCTGCATATGCGCTACTCCTCTCTTTTTATGGGGTGTAATTATATTATTTGCAACAAACAATATTTCATACCAACTATCGCTAAGTAAGAACGATCAAAATTCATATTTAGCAAATAATTGATAAGTTGAAATAAAATCTATTGAATATAAAGTAGGCATATGACACAATTATATTACCATATACGGAGAAAATTAATAAAATTCTTATAGAAAGGAAAAAGTGAATATGAACGCATTAAGAAAAGAGTATGATTGTTTCGGACCATGGTTGCTAGAAATCAACAATCAAGAAGAAGTTCCTCCGATATTCAAAGATGCTTATCATTATGGGGATGATGTAAAATTTGCATTTAAAATTCCAGTACATGTTGAACGCAGGAATACATCACCTGGAAGTATTCTTTATGACAGTGTAATAAGTTTAAATGATGAACAAATTTATATTTTTAATCTTGTAAAAACATCAGTTTCAGCAAGAGTAATTCATTATCGAGAAATTTTATTCATTCAAAATATAAAAAATTTATTGAAAGGAGAGTTGAAAATATATATTTCAGGTGAACCTATTTTCATTCATTATAATACGATCTCGAGTACTGTTATTGACCATGTGGTCGAAATATTAAGACAAAAGTATACGCAAGAAAATATAAAAACCTATGAACTCCCCCATCTAAATGAAGTACCTACAATGATTCCACTATTTGAAAACTTATGGAATCAATTAGAAAGAAAAGAACAAGTAGCTATTTTGAATTACCAACCAGTGGTGAAGTTGTCAGCAAATAAAAAGAGCTTACTAGAAAAAATTTTTCAGTGGAGATATAGGATAGAATTACAAGGTAATGTTTTTGCGAGTAACAAAAAAGAACTGATTATAATGAGTAGAATAAATTGTACAAAGTACTCTCGCAGGGCAGATTATAGTGATATGCATACATACATTCCTTTCAATCATATTAGTGATATTACAATAGAACAAAATAATGAATTCGATAACTTGAAAAACATTAGTATTCAGATTGATAACCATGTTGTTGTATTCATGATTAATAAGAATCTTCACATGGAGGAATGGGTGAATCTTTTACGATAGGTAGGAAATTATGTAAGAGCTTATAATGGGGAAAAGATTGGAAAAAACATTTTCATTAAAAAGAGTAATTGACATTTATCAAAAAATCAGTTAAGATACTTATATACCCATATGGGAATAAGAGTATCTTTTTTGGTTATAATAAATCTAATGACAAAACAAAGGATGTGCTATAATGGATAATTTAATTAATTTGTTTAAAGTTTTATCCGATGAGACAAGATTGAGAATTTTAATTTTACTATACCATAGGTCGCTTTGTGTTTGCCAGATGCAGGCAATCTTGGAAGAACAACAGCCGAAAATTTCAAAGCATCTTGGTAAACTGAGAGATATGGGGTTTGTAAAATATAAACGACAAGAACAACTTATATACTATTATTTAGATGATACAAATAGTGTCCTTGCAGATGCATTGCAGATGATCGTATGTAATATGAAGGATGATATTGGATTTAAAAGAGATTTAGAAAGACTGGATAAGGTTGAGGAATATCTACAAGTTCAGAACTTACAGTTATAAAGAAATGTAGAATTCATAAAGATAACTAGCCGGAGATTCAATGGTAAACGAAACAAGGAAGGTGTATAAACTATGCTTAATTTTTTTAATGGAATTTGGAGTGTATTTACTAGTATTTTAAAGTTTGAGTGGTTATATTATTTAGTAGAAAAGCTTGTAGAAAATGTATTTAAATTGTCAATGGATACGAATTTAGGATCATCAGTGCATTTCTTTATATATGATGTCATCAAAATTTTAATGTTATTGAGTATTATGATTTTTGTTATATCATATGTTCGTAGTTATTTTCCACCAGAGAGAACAAAGAAAATTCTCGAAAAGTTCAGTGGAATAAAAGGTAATATTATGGCTTCATTACTTGGAACAGTAACACCATTTTGTTCATGTTCCTCAGTTCCGATTTTTATTGGCTTCGTTGAAAGTGGTATTCCACTAGGAGTAACCTTTTCATTTTTAATCACCTCTCCATTAATTAATCAAGGAGCAATTATTGTTCTTTTAGCGGCATTTGGATGGAAAGTGGCAGCTCTATATATTGCTATGGGTGTTTTGATTGGAATAGTAGGTGGGATTGTTATTGGTAAGTTAAAGCTTGAAGGTGAAGTAGAAGGTTATGTATACGAGATGTCAATGGGTGAAGTTGTTATAGAAACCATGACAAAAAAACAACGTGTTGATTTTTCTATTAATGAGGTTAAAGCAATTGTAAAGCATGTATGGTTATATTTGTTAATTGGAATTGGTTTAGGCGCCGCTATTCATGGATGGGCACCAGCTGATATTCTTAGCAAATATGCGGGACCGGGTAATCCATTTGCTGTACTGGTTGGTGTGGCAGTTGGGATTCCTTTATATGGCGATGTTATAGGAACGATACCAATAGCGGAAGCATTGATTGCAAAAGGTATGGGTATAGGTACAGCGCTTTCTTTTATGATGGCTGTAGCAGCATTATCCTTGCCTGCCATGATTCTCCTACGCAAGGTAATTAAGCCAAAGCTACTTGCCATTTTTGTAGGGATTACAGGAACTGCAATCATTGTTGTGGGTTATATGTTTAATTTTATACTACATTAAAATTCTAAGGAGGTACTTTTTATGGAAATCAAAGTTTTAGGACCGGGTTGTAAGAACTGTAAGGTATTAGAAGAAAACACACAAAAAGCAGTGAAAGCGTTAAATCTTGATGCGACAATTGAAAAAGTAACAGACATGAAGGAAATTATTGGATATGGTGTTATGAGAACACCAGCTCTTGTTGTAGATGGTACGGTTAAGGTGATGGGAAGAGTTCCTTCACCAGAAGAAATTAAAGAGTTGTTAATTTAACCGAATGGAATTAGTTCCCCCACTTCTTAAGTGGGTGAACTAATTCCAACATCGGTGGGGATTCGAGCCCCACTGATGTGCAAGTCAAGATTGCATTCGGTAACGAAACCGTAGCGAATGCGGAGGTTTTGTAACATTGAATGCTAAAAAGTGGTGTTACTAACCTTAAGTTATTACTAAACAAAACCCACCATGACATAATGAGTGGGTTTTGTTTAGTATAAATAGAGTAAAACAAATTAATTAATAGGGGGAATTTATTTGAACAAGAAAAGCTGGGTGATTATTGGAGTTGTTATATTGCTAGTAATATCAACATTTTTAATAAAAAATATTATCGGGAAAGACAAAGAGCAAGAGCAGAGTGTGGTCATCTCAAAACAAACTGAAGATAAGGACAAAGATTTATCTAAAACGAATCTCGAGGAGCAATTTGACTATATCAATAGTCAATCAAAACCAACTTTAATCATTTTTTCATATGAAGGGGATTGTTGTGAAAGCACGAAGAAGTTTTTTGACGAATACAATACCAATGTTTCACAATTGATGACAGAGTATGAAGATGAATTCGAATCACTGCTTATTAATACTGGACTTATTACAAGTGAAGAAGAAAAGGAAGTGCTTATAAAAATTGCAAATGATTATGGAGTTTCAACATTACCTTCAATACTTATATGCGATAAAAAAGGTGAGAAAGTTCAGGTGATTGAAGGCCCCTTTGACCTTGAAAAAGTTAAAATAGTAATGAATGAGGTGGTTGACAGTGAGTCTTAGTTCTGATATGAATATAATAGCTGCATTATTGATTGTCTTTTTCACTGGGCTAATTAGTGGATTAAGTCCTTGTACATTGCCAACAGTAGCTTTTACAGTTGCTTATGTAAGTGGTAAACAAAGTACGTCTAAAAAGAAAGCTTTTATTCTATCCCTTGCGTTTGTACTTGGTATTGCATTTATGTTGACAATACTTGGTATGTTTGCTGGTATGTTAGGAAATGCCTTTCTGAGGAGCAATATCATTAATTACATTATGAGTGGTATATTGATTATCATGGGATTATGGATGTTAAAGGTAATTGATTTTAGTAGAAATAAGTGCGGTCATAGATTAGAGGCTCATATTCCTAATAAAGGAAGTGGCATTTTAGGGGCATTTGTTCTGGGAATTCCTTTTGGGATATCTGCATCTCCGTGTACAATGCCGATCACTGCTTCAGTATTGGCTTATTCGGCAACAACACAAAGTGCATTTATTGGAATGCTTATGATGTTTACATATGCGATAGGAAGAAGCATCCCGCTGCTAATCGTTGGTACTTTTACAGGCTTACTGAACAACTTAAAAACTATTTCAAAATATCAAAGTAAGATAGAAAAAATGAGTGGAGTTTTATTAATTATACTTGCCTTATATTTTATATGGAAGGCGTAAAGAATTTGGAGGATAAAATATGTCGAAAATGTGGTATCCTGTAATAGATTATAGTTTATGCAAAGAATGTGGGGCATGTATTAATCTATGCAGACAGGGCGTTTATGAAAAAGAAGTGTTTAAACCAAAAGTAATTAATCCAGATGGATGCATTCAAGGATGTCATGGTTGTGGGAATTTATGCCCTTTAAGTGCAATAGAATATGTGGGCGATACAAACGATTTGAAGAATATTGGATGTACCTGTTCGTAATAATAGTGAAATATTACACTTGCTTTATATTGGAGGATGTATGTTACAACGAGATGAAACGAATATAGATACGAATGAAAAGAATCCCTTAGGACAAAACACTACAGATGAATTCAACGGTTGGAAGAAGAATGTTGTACTCTTTTTGTCGGGTCAAACAATCTCTTTGTTTGGCTCGGCATTGGTTCAATTTGCTATCATTTGGCATATCACCCTTACAACAAAATCTGGAGTGATGATGACGATATCAACAGTATGCGCCTTTTTGCCTCAATTACTGATATCATTATTTGCTGGGGTTTGGGCAGATAGATACAATAGAAAGCTTCTGATTATTTTATCAGATATTTTAATAGCTTCTTCAACCTTTGTATTAGCCATTCTCTTTTTACTTGGATATGGAAGTCTGTGGCAATTATTCTTGATATCAGGCATAAGGTCTATAGGAACCGGAATTCAATCACCAGCTGTGAACGCCTTTTTACCTCAGATTGTTCCAGAGAAAAAGTTGATGAAGGTTAACGGAATTAACAGTAGTATCGGGTCGTCAATTATGTTGATCTCGCCGATTGTTAGTGGTGCGTTACTTGCAACATCAAAATTTGAGACAACCTTATTTATTGATGTTGTAACTGCTTGTATTGCGGTTTTCATTATGATTCTTTTGAAGGTTTCTCCACACAAAAAAGCTTCGCAAATACAAACCACTGGTTATTTTGATGATCTAAAAGAAGGACTAAAGTATGTTCAAGATAATCATTTTATCAAAGAGCTTTTATGGTTTTATGCGCTATTTTTCTTTTTACTGGTTCCAGTTGCGTTCTTAACACCTTTGATGGTGGCGCGCTCCTTCGGTGATGAAGTTTGGAGACTTACAGCGAATGAGGTCGTATTTTTTTCGGGCTCAATACTCGGTGGAATTGCTATTTCCTTATGGGGAGGTTTGAAAAATCGTATCCATACAATTGCGTTTTCTTGTACTATTTTTGGCGTTCTGACGCTTGCTTTAGGGCTATCAAATACCTTTTTTATCTATCTGTTTTTTATGTTTTTGAGTGGCACTGTTGTACCTTTCTTTAGCTCAGCGATTACAGTATTTCTACAAGAGGAAATTGAGCAAGATATGCAGGGGAGAGTTTTTGGTTTAACTCAAATCGTTATAACTGCTGTTATGCCTTTAGGAATGGCATTTTTTGGTCCTATTGCAGATTTGATAAAAATAGAAATTCTATTAATGATAACTGGACTTCTATTAGCTGTATTAGGTGCTAGAATATATTTTGATAAGCGAATTACCATAAATGGCTTGACAAATAAATCTTAAAGAGGTAATATATTAGTATAATCGAGTTCACTCATATACGAAGGAGGCTATCTAAATTGATTTTATCTGAATTATTTAAAGCATTAGGTGATGAAAATAGACTTAGAATTTTGAATTTATTAATTAATGAAGAGCTTTGTGTATGTGAGGTTGAGATGGTATTGAATATGACCCAATCTAATGTATCAAGACATCTGAGTAAATTAAAAAGCATGGGCTTGATTGCTTCCTATAAAAAAGCACAATGGGTTTATTATGAAATGGATAGTAATTTTATCAATCAATATCCTTTGCTATATGAGTTTCTACAAAATGAGAGCAAGAAGAGCAAAGAATATATGAAAGATATTGAAATCCTTTCTAAATATAAAAAGAGTAGTTGCACTTTTGTGGAATTTAAAGAATCATTTATCAAAGACAATGAATTTTATGTATCCAAATAACCCAAAAAGAATATAATAGTATATGAGTAGGAAATCCTACTTATTTATTTGACTATTATATGCTTAAATTCAATTATAAGCATGAAGGAGATATATTATGATAATAGAGTTTTATGATCCACCAATGTGTTGTTCCACAGGACTTTGTGGCCCAAGTGTTGACGAGAACCTTGTTAAATTAGGTCAAAACATAGATGCACTTAAGACAAAGTATAAGGATATTCAGATTGAAAGATATATGATTACTCAACAGCCTTTAAAATTCAAAGAAAACACAAGCGTTTTTGAAAAGGTAAAGAAAGAGGGCAAGTCAGTTCTTCCTATTACGACATTAAATGGAGAAATCATCAAAGTTGGTGAATATCCGACATTAGAAGAATTGGAGGAAAAAATAAATGCCTAACAAAACGGAATTTATTTTCTTTTCAGGCAAAGGCGGAGTAGGCAAAACATCCATGGCATGTACAACTGCAGTTCATTATGCAGACACTGGAAAGAAAACAATGATAGTAACGACGGATCCAGCAGCTAATTTATCAGATGTATTTGAACAAGAAATTGGACATAATATAACAAAGATTACTGGTATAAATAATTTGTATGCGATGGAGATTGATCCTGATCAATCAACGAAGGAATACAAGGAAAGATCGCTAGAACCAATGAGAGAGCTTTTCGATGAAGAGATGTTGAAAATTGCAGAAGAACAATTAAGTGGTCCTTGTACCGAAGAAATGGCTTCCTTTGATAAATTTATTGATTTCATGGATGATGATAATTATGATATCATTATTTTTGATACAGCACCTACAGGGCACACAATCAGACTGTTGGAGCTTCCGGTTGATTGGAGCAGGCATATTGAAGATAGTTCAAAAGGTAGCGGGCAAACTTGTATGGGCCCAGTTGCATTGATTCAAGAAAGCAAGCAAAAGTATGATGATGCAGTTGCAAAGCTTAGAGACCCAGAGCAAACTGATTTTGTATTTGTAATGCAACCAGAACAGACTTCTTTTCAAGAAACAATTAGAGCTTCTAACGAACTTGCACAGATTGGGATAACTACTACAAGAATTATTATCAATGGATTTATACCGAAAGAAGAAGCCATTAATCCTTTCTTTAAGGCTAGATATGAGATGCAAAGTGAATACCTTAAAAAAGCGAAAGAGACATTTCATAATCTTACAATTCAAACTATGGAATTATTTGATGGCGAGTTAAAAGGTATACCAATGTTTAGAAAAAGTGGAAGTAAGTTATTCAAGGAGAATTATACAAACGTTGATCCTACAGAGAAAGGTGATTCTGAGGTTAAAGTGCCAACAATAAACTCGGTAAAAAATGACTTGCAAATGAATGATTCTGAATTAGATCTTGCAACACTTATATATCCTGTAAAGGGTAAGAGAAAACACATATTTTTCTCTGGAAAAGGTGGTGTAGGAAAAACTTCTTTAGCATGTCTTACCGCTGTTCAAACAGCAAAAAAAGGTTTTAAGACTTTGCTAATGACAACCGATCCAGCAGCTCATATTGGTAATGTATTAGATAAACCAGTATCTGATGAAGTAACAGAGATTGACGGCGTAAAAAATCTATACGCAGTTAAAATTGATCAAAAGAAAGCCACAGAAGATTACAAAGAATCCATATTAGTGGATGCTAGAAAAAACTTTGAAGCAGGTACTATTAAAGCAATGGAAGAGGAATTAGATTCACCTTGTACCGAGGAAATGGCATCTTTCCAAAAGTTTATGGAATATGTAGGTGGGGATGAATTTGAAGTTATTGTATTTGATACCGCACCTACAGGTCATACACTTAGATTGTTAGAACTACCAATGGACTGGAGTAAACAAATACAACTAAAAGCAGGACTTTCAACGAAAATTAGCGAAGCTGATAAAATTCAAAAAGAAAGATTTGACAAAGTCATCGAAATGATGAAAAATAAAGAAGAAACAACCTTTGGATTTGTTATGTATCCAGAAAAAACACCAATTATAGAAGCGTATAGAGCCTCTGAAGAATTAAGAACAGTGGGTGTTAACACACAGCTTGTTGTTGCTAATCTTATTATTCCGGAAGAACAAGCAATTACACCGTTTTTTGAAAATCGTAGGAATATGCAACAAAAATATTTAAAAGAAATTCATGAACAATTTGCTAATGCTAAGATTCTAAAAGTACCAATGCAAGAAAAAGAGATCAGAGGCATTGCAATGTTAACTAAAATGTCAGAAAACATATTTGGAGGGAAAGAACATGAGTAACAAAGTGGAAGTAACTGTATTTGGATTGAAGGATGAGGCTCCAGCAGAAAGTGGATGTGGCTGCAGCTGTGGAGATTCTGGATGTGGACCAACACCAACGATGGGAGAAATGTTTCAAGAATTAACGGAGTTTATAACTCCAAAAATGGAGGATATTGAATTTAAGTTCATTGATATTCTTGAAGACGATTTGGATGAGCATGACGATGTATTAGGTCTCCTTGAAAAGCAATTTCCAATACCGTATACAAAAATAAACGGTAAAATGGCATTCTATGGTGGAATATCTAATGATGCGATTTATGAGGAAATAAAAAAGTTATAAATATCAAAATAATAGAAAATAAATAAAAAACTCCCTATATAAAAGCACTTCCTACCAAAGTTGAGGAAGTGTTTTTATCATTTTTCAAAGGTTAAGAAATATTTTGTAAAATGATTAATCTAACTTTTTAACTTTTTTATTATATTCTTAAAAATACTCCAAAAGGTGAGTGGAAATATAATAAGTGACAACTGTAAAAGCAAGAGACCGAGGTTTTTATATATGTATTTGGAGACGACATTTATTTGTATTTATATACAAAATTCATACGGGTTTTATGAAAAATATTGTTCCTTTTTTTGTTTTAATGTGCTATTATTTAGTTTAAGAGTATTAAAAATTAAAAGTTGTAAATGAATTAGTTATTTATTGTTGTAGTTTTTGCACAATAACCGAAGTTATTAGTTGAAAATATTATGAGAATGGCAGAAGTCACTTTTTTATGCATTAGGAAAGTTAAGAAGAACTTTCCATGCCTTATAAGTATGCTGCGTAAAACGCGTAAGAGAAATAAGCTCTTCTTGTAAAAAAGAAAGGATGTAGACTCATGGGAACTAGAAATAAGATACTTTCAGTTGACGATTCTTTAACAATGAGAAAGATAATTAAAAGTCATGTTGAGGCATTAGGCTATGAATTGTTAGAAGCATCAGAGGGCGCAAATGGACTACAAGTTCTCAACAACGAAATTCACAATATAGGTCTTATTTTACTTGATTGGAATATGCCGGGCATGAATGGGATGGAATTTTTGCAGAAGGTTAAAAGTAATGTCCTATATCATAATATCCCTATTATTATGGTGACAACGGAAGCGGAAAGAGAAAGTATAGTAAAAGCTGTGCAACAAGGAGTGAGTAACTATATCCTAAAACCGTTTACCAACGAAGAGCTAACAAAAAAAATCAATCAGTGTATAAGGAGAGATTAGATTCATGAATATAGGCGAAATAAAAGGAATAGAATTTGGAAATCAATTCGCTAAAGTCATAAAAGATATTATGAATTCAACATCTAATTTGAATCTAACTGTTCAAAATGCAAGTGAAGAAAATGAAAAAGAATATCCCAGTTTTATAACAGGAATAATGGTGCTACAGGGAACAAGAGATGTTGTATTGACATTAACCTTTTCGAAAATGGCTGCGGCTGAAATCGTTAAATCTTTATTGGGAATCAAATATGATAAGATGGTTGATGTGGAAGTTTATGATACGGTAATGGAAATTACAAACATGATAGCTGGAAGGCTGAAAACAGCAATTATAGCTACGGGTGAACACTATCAACTTACCACTCCATTTGTGTTTGTGGGAGCTAACCATTTTATAGGAGCCAAAACGAGACCAATAGGTATTGTTAAAAAATTTAAAGACAGTCATTTTGAAATGCTAGCAGGAGTTTTCTTTCTGTAAGGAAAGCTTCAATGGTTGCCTCCCTGAGAGCTTTCTTTCTTTCAGGGGGGTGGAATGTATTTTTAGGGCTCCTATTTCAAACTAGCATAGCCAGGAGATCTTTTAACAAGCTGTATTTGATCGCGAGTGTTTTCGAAAATCTTTGAAGTTTCCGAAGTTTGTGGTAATCGTAGAACCTGACCAAACCAATGCATAGCTTCTTTTAAATTACCTGCTCTACGGTTCAATTCACCTATTAAATAAGCACATGTAACATAATCAAATTTTCCAATTGGAAGGGGTTCCATTTGATAAGCGTTAATAAAACAATTTGCAGCTTCTTTCAAATATTCCAGCTCCTTTGGATTTTCCATAAATCGGTAGATCCATCCTATTCTCATCAACGTCTTAGCTTTTAAACTAGAAGGAGCATTTCGAGCCTCTAAAGCTAAGATTAGTATTTCAAAAGCTTCTAATGCTGTGAGAAGATCTCTTTCTCCATTACTATTTAGTGAGTCAAGATACTTATAGACTTTTTTATGGAACTCCGCTAATTCAAAAGGATTTTTACTAGGATCTTGGGTAAATTTATCCAAACATAATTTTTTTAGCGCTTCAATTTCCGGACCTGATAGGGCAGCAAAATTTGACTCGTACCCAGCATATCCACAGTGTTCGCAAATCCAGGGATCGTATAGTAAAGGATTTATTTCTTTGTAGTGCATACAGAAATCTTCATCTACTCGATCCAACTTAAAAGCAGAAGACTTTACCTTAACGACATTAAAACTTTTTTCACAAATAGGACAGGTGGTCAAAACAGAATACAACCCATTATCCATAGAATATCACCTACTTTTTATATTTTTTTAATTCAAGATTAAACGCTGTAAAGATAAAACAACATAATCTCAAACAGCTGTTTTGTGAGGAAAGGGTCCAAATTTTACTTTGCGATATCTATATTATATTCAGTATATAAGTGTGAAATCCTTCAAATTCTTCAAATAAAGACATTTACTGAGGATGATTTTAATTTTAGCTTTTGATTCTATTTTAACCGAATGCGGAGGTTTTGTAACATTGACAAATAGGAACAGTTTCTGCGGCTATTACAAAAAATAGAATGAGAAGTTAAATTTAATTTAACCGAATGTAAGGCGGAGGTTTTGTAACATTGTAGAGAAAATCTGGTAGTCATGAAAGGATTTGACAATGCAAAAACTTAATATTAAGACAATGGGAAAAACAATTAGGGAAATCGCCAGTCAAAGAAAAGCTGAAAACAAGACGTTTTGTACCGATTACTTAAAAACACTATCGCAAGATCAAAACATTACCCCAGAGACTGTTGAGTCCAATGATATGAATTGTACCGACGGTTATTTTGAGCTGACTAAAAATGAGTATAAACTAACAACATTTAGCGATATAACCTTTGGCAAAGGCAAAGCAGTTAGCGAAGATGATTTAATCAAGATTTCAGGAGTTTGCTTTTATTACTGTAGCTTTTCTATGTGTGGTTTCAGTAACATATCCTTTGAAAATTGTTCCTTTGTTGGGTGTGATTTTATTGAATGTTATACACTTGGAATGGTTTTAGTATTTAGAAATTGTAGTTTCGTAAGTCGTTCGCTTGGGAAAAAAAGCATAGAGGACATGCCTTCATTATTTGAAAGTTGTGAATTTACCGTGAAATTTTTTAATTGTGATGTGTCTTCGATTATTTTTAATAAAACCCAATTCTACTTTTCCTATTTTGAAAATGTAAATATGTACGATGCGATTTTTCTAGATTGTAGCTTTGATACTACGCAAATACGCGGATGCAATCTAAAAAGCACTAGAATTATCAATCCTAAATTCATAGAATTTTATGTAGATGATCTGGATAAAAAGACGAAAGTGGATCGAAAAACGTTTTTAGATTATATCTGCTACAATAAAAAAGAGAAAAGAGAGGTTAGAGATGCCATTGAAGTCTACTATGCCTTCAGTGAATTATTTGAAAACAATAAAATAATGGACTTTAGCGGTGAGTACTTTTTTTTGAGTCAGACGACAGGAATTAGACAGCTGGAAGGCTTTGCGAAGTTCAAATCCATTATAAGTCTTATCGCCTGTGGTTATGGAGAAAGACCTTCCTACGGTCTTATGACTTCGATGACCTTGGTGCTGGTATGTGGAACCTTATATATGATATTTGGTGTAAATGTTAACAATGAAGTATTTGCTTTTCAACCAACCCTAGGAAATCTTTTTCCAACAATTGATAATTTGATTATGTGGTATCATTTTAGTCTGGTGACATTCTGTACCGTTGGTTACGGAAATGTTCTTCCGATTGGAGGGAGTCTCATCGTATCCGCTATTGAAATGGTGCTTGGCGTTGTAATGATAGGAATTTGGGTATCTACTTTGGTCAGGAAGATGACAAGGAATTAATTTGGTACCTTTGAAGTACATATAAAGAGATAAAAATTTAATTAAAGGTGGAATGAATATGAGCAATAAAATTCTATTTGTAGACGATTCTTCGGTAATAAAAAAGATTGTCCAACGTACAGTTGAATCCGCTGGGTTTGAATTTCTAGGGGCTTCTGATGGGAAAGAGGCACTTTTGGTACTAACCAAGGAAAGTAGTAACACGAAACTGATTTTATCTGATTGGAATATGCCAGTAATGAATGGATTTGATTTTTTAAAAGAGGTGAAAAAAAATAATACATATAAGCATATACCTGTAATCATGATCACCACTGAAGCAGAAAAAAGCAATATCAATAAAGCAATACAGGCTGGTGCTGCAAATTATCTATTAAAACCCTTTAACCCAGAAGATTTACTTTTAAAGATTAAGCAAACTGCCCTTGAGTGAGGTTCGTGTGTATGTTACATAAAAATATTGTGTGGTGTCAAAAGTAAGTTGTTCTAATTCTGTACAGCATATTGTGATGGTTAATACGTCCATACACAATATGCTGTACAGAAAGAACAACTAAAACTTTTGACACGAGGAGGGAAAAAAATTGTATAAGAAAAGAAAAAGCTCAAATTCCATAACATGGTTTGGATATATTCGTAATACACTTCTAATTGTTATTCCATGTGCCGCAGGTATATCATATCTCGTGGGCTTGGGTATTGGAATCAGCAAACATACAATGCTACCGTATGTTATATCCAATACAATGATTGCCATATTCATCGTAATTTTGGCCAGTTCAAAGAATTATCTCTTGTATGTTAAGCCTGCTACGAAATTTATTAATGTTCTAAAAAAAATCGTAACAGAACATGACTTGACCAGTAAAATTATAAAGCTATCCAGAAGAGAAATTGGTGAAATAGAACGGTATTTTAATCAATTTACGGATGAAATTCAAGCTGTAATGAAAAATATATATTCAACAACCCAGACCTTGAATAAATCTTCTGATGATTTATCCCTTATTTCAGGTAATATGGCAGATACCAGCAAAGAGACGAATGATAAAACTGTAATCGTTAAGTTCACCATTGAGGGTATTGCCACAAATTTGGAAGAAACGGCATCTGCCTTATCAGAGGTCAGTGGGAATATGCAGGTGATGACCTCTTCAGTAGTGAATATGTCAGATACGGCTGTTAATTTGGCGGCTATTTCTGGGCAAACATCTATAGCTGTAGAACATGTGGCCGATATTTCGATTGAGATTTCGGGAAGCATCAATAGCGTCTCTGATTCAGCCAAGGAAGTATCCTTATCAGTCAACAGTGTTGCAACAGCGGTAAAGGAAATTAGTATTTCTCTCAATGAGATCAGTAAAAATTGCGAGCGATCTATACATATCACTAACGATGCGGAAATAAACGCTAAAGATACAAATTCAATCATTGCCAAACTCAATGAATCCTCCAAACAAATTGGTAAAATAGTAAATGTGATTAATGATATTGCGGATCAAACCAATATGCTTGCGCTGAACGCTGCTATTGAAGCAGCAGGTGCAGGGGAAGCGGGAAAAGGCTTTGCAGTGGTCGCCAATGAAGTAAAGGAACTGGCGAAACAAACCGCTGAAGCCACAGAGGAAATAAGTGAGCAGATTGAAGCTATGCAGAAAAATATGACGGGAGCTGTCAAATCAGTTGGAACCTTTAATTCTGTAATTGAAGAAATCACTGCCATCACAAACACGATTGCGGCGGCAGTAACCGAGCAGACAGCAATTACAGGGAATATTTCAAGTGCTGTACTAAAAGCAGCAGAGAAGTCTAGTCATATAACAAAGGACATGGTCGAAATTGCATCCAATACTGGAAATGTAACGATGGTCTTAGGTGAAACATCAAATAGTGTTAAGAATATTGCAAATGCTTCAAGGGATCTATCTAGTGATTTGGGTGTCGTGGTTAAAAATGTAGAAAAATCTTATGTAAAGATTGAGGAAATAACAAAAGTGACGCATGAAATTTCGAAAGGCACGAATGAAATTTTTCAAAATATGCAAGAGATTAGTGTGACAACAGGGGAAATCACTCATACTTCTATTCAAACTAACAATTCAGCTAAGGACCTTTCGGAGGTTGCACAGAAACTGGAGGCACTTACCAAGAAATTTAAGATATGACGAAGGGTAGTGTCAAGAGTAAGTTGTTCTAATTCTGTCAAATCATATGGTGATTATAGTGTCAAAATTAAACTGACTTAGAGGAGGTTGAAATTCAATGGAAAATGTTATTTTTGTTAATGAGGAAAAATGTGTAGGTTGTAACAAGTGTATAAGAAATTGTTTGGTAGTGGGTGCGAATGCCTCCTACTTATTAGAGGGCGAAAACAAAGTAAAGATAAATTCGGAAAAGTGTATTTTGTGCGGAAAATGTATTGAAGTATGTAGCCATGAGGCCAGAGATTTTATGGATGATACTGAAATATTTTTTGAAGATTTGGGAAGAGGTAAAAAAATATCAGTAGTTGTAGCACCTTCTGTCAGAGTGAATTTCGTAGATTATGAAAACTTGTTTGGATTTCTCAAGTCAAAAGGCGTGGACGTAATTTATGATGTATCCTTCGGAGCAGACATCACTACATGGGCCTATTTAAAGGTGATTAAGGATATGAATTTATCAACGGTAGTTGCTCAGCCATGTCCAGCAATTGTTAGCTATATAGAAAAATATAAGCCTGAACTTATTCCAAGGCTAGCACCAATTCACAGTCCAATGACTTGTACAGCAGTGTACCTGAAACGATATGCAAATGTTTTTAGTGATATAGCCTTTTTATCTCCTTGTATTGGTAAAATAAATGAAATTAATGATTCGAATACCAACGATTATGTTAAATACAATTTAACTTTTAAAAAATTGACTGACTATATGGAGAAGAATAAAATAAACCTGGCTAACTACCAAAAAGCTGAATTTGAGGATATTGGTTGTAGTCTAGGCTGCTTGTTTAGTAGACCAGGGGGACTTCGTGAAAATGTGGAAGTCAAGGTGAAGAATGCATGGATCAGACAAGTAGAAGGTCAAGAGCATGCTTATAGCTATCTGGATGAATATAGTGACAGATTAAAAAACAATGAACCTGTCCCACTGTTGGTGGATATTTTAAACTGTCCACATGGATGTAGTCTTGGTACAGCCACCTCGAAAAACATTACAATAGATGATTCGGATTTTAGATTGAACAAATTAAAGGTAGAAAAACTGAGTGATAAGGGTGGAAAATTGGTCACAAGAAAAATAGACTGGCTTTACCAACAATTTGATAAAACACTTAAACTGGATGACTTTACAAGGAAATACAATACTAATTTGAGAATAGAGTCCTTGAAAGTACCTACAGATGCACAATACGATGAAATTTTTACCAAGATGCATAAAGTTACAAAGCGAGAAAAAGAATTGAACTGTTCGGCATGTGGATTCAATACCTGCCACGAAATGGTAGAGGCTATTTTTAACGGATTAAATGACATTTCTAGCTGTATTTATTATAACAAGAGTGAAATTAATCTGGAGAGAGAGCATTTGGAATTGAACAATAACACCTTGGAAGCCAAAAACAGCGAAATGAACAATGCATTAGAAGAAGTTAAAATGTTAAGTGAAGAAAGACTTAAAAAATCAGAGGAAATAGAGACCATTATCAAGAAACTGGCAGCAGCTTCGACAAAAACCTCGTCTGGAATAGAAGAAATAAATTCGATTATGGGTGGAATTGCTGATAATACGAACAACGTATCCAATTTTACAAAGGATGTTTCTTCGTCTGTAAATAGTGTGGTTTTGGCTATGAAGGAGATTAATATTTCACTTAATGAGATCAGTCATAATTGCGAGCGTTCTAAAAACATAACGACTGATGCAGAGGAAAAAGCTAAAGATACCAACAGAATTATTGATACCTTGAATACCTCATCCAAGCAGATTGGAAAAATTGTAAAGGTAATAAACGAGATTGCCGACCAAACAAATATGCTGGCACTGAATGCTGCAATCGAAGCAGCCGGTGCTGGAGAAGCCGGCAAGGGATTTGCTGTTGTTGCAGGTGAAGTAAAAGAATTGGCAAGACAAACCGCAGATTCTACAGAAGAAATTGGACAACAGATTGAAGTCATGCAAAATAATATGGCTGATGTAGTGAGTGCTATGGGGACTATAATAGAGGTCATCGATGAGATGACAAGCATTACAAACACCATTGCTGCAGCGGTATCAGAGCAGTCGGCGGTTTCAGGAAATATTTCAGGTGCAGCAGTCACTGCAGCTGAAAAGGTTAACCTGATCACAGAAAAGACTAGGGACATTGCTGTTAGCTCGCAAAATGCTGCAAAAAGTATCGCCGAAGCTGCTGTAGGCATCAAGGATCTGGCATCAACAGCTTCTGAACTTTCAGTTGTATAAGGGAAAATAAACAGGGGAGTTGATTCATTAGTATGCTGGATGATAATGATTTTGTGCAAAGTTTTGTTGAGGAAGCTAGGGTTCATGTTGAAACGGTTGAAACCGAACTGATGCAATTAGATTTAAGTAATGTAAATGATGAAGCCATTAATAACATTTTTCGTGCGGTGCATAGTATTAAAGGAACATCAGGATTTTTGGATCTTACAAAAATCGTGAAGCTTTCTCATTCTATGGAAAATATCTTTGGTGAAATCCGTTCGGGAAAGATGAAAATCAATGATGGAATGATTGATATTTTATTGTCTGCCAATGATTGTATGAAAACCATGGTGGATGATGTGAAAAGTAGTGAAGAGGTTGAGATTTCGGAATTTCTGGATAAACTATCAACTATTTTGTCGGGTCAGTTTTCAGAAAAAGTAGAGCTTACAAAAACTGTTAATTCTGCCCCAAATACTTTGGGTAGTAGTGTTTTTGCGGCAACAGAAGTGAAAAAACAAAAAATTCAGGATTCAGTTGGGCGAGGACATAAAATATATCGAATAAAGAAAAGCCTTGAAAAGGATTTGATTCAAAATGACATTACGTTGATTCAGTTTATACAACAGGTTGGTTCTTATGGCACGGTTATCGACTGCTCAGTAGATATGGAAGGATTGTTGGACTCAGGCGATGAAACACAGGATGTAGGTCTAGAGTTTTTATTTACAACTGTCCTAGAAAAGGATTTATTGTCTATGGCACTTAATTTGTCAGAAGAAGATATCTGCGAAATGAATCCGCTGGAGGAAGAAGAAAAACCAGTGGAAATGGGAAAGGAGGAACCACCAACGCAGGTTCCTGTGGAAAATGTAGTAGTGGTTGCACATGAAGAAGGTGATAAGGAAGTACATACAAATAAGGGACAGTCGATTGTTCCAGAAGACAGTATTCGTGTAAATGTCATGCTGCTTAACGATTTATTAAATTTGGCTAGTGAAATGGTACTTGCCAAGAATCAATTGCTTAGATCAATTGATAGCCATAGAAAGAGTATTCCAGGAATTGAGCCCATTTTTCAAAACATCAATCATATCACCACCAATCTGCAGGAAAAAATTATGCAGACAAGGATGCAACCCATAGCTATTGTTTTCAATAAATTCCCAAGGATTATCCGAGAATTGTCTAAAAAGCTTGGTAAGGATATTCATCTGGAAATGGAAGGGATCGACGTTGAACTTGACAAATCTATTATCGAAGCGTTAGGAGACCCGCTAACCCATCTTATAAGAAATGCAGTAGACCATGGCTTAGAATTACCTGATGCCAGAGAGAAGCAAGGAAAGAAAAGGGTAGGCTCAGTCACATTAAAGGCATATCACGAAGGTGGCTATGTGAATATCGATATTATTGATGATGGTAAGGGAATTGATATTGAATATATAAAAGAAAAGGCACTTTCGAAGGGTTTTGTAGATAAGTTTGATATAGCTACAATGGGTGATCAGGACATACTTAAATTGCTCTTCAAACCAGGATTTTCAACTGCTGAGATCGTAACAGACATTTCGGGCAGAGGCGTTGGAATGGATGTAGTAAAAACCAATATTGAAAAGCTAGGTGGGACTATCGAGATATTTACCGTTCTACATGTTGGAACGACATTTCGACTTTTATTACCCCTAACACTTGCAATTATTCCATCTTTAATTGTGGAGTCTGAAAATCAGAAATTTGCACTACCTCAGGTGAACCTGCAGGAGATTGTACGTATTAAAGCAAGTGATCCCGCAAGAAGAATTGAGTATATCAATAATGCAGAAGTATTACGACTCCGAGACAAACTATTGCCTATTGTTCACCTTTCAGAAGTTTTAGGAATGGAGAGAACTTTTATTGACCAGAATACGGGTGAAAGGGTCGAGGAAAAAAGAAGAAACCTGTTTCATTCAAGGCGCGTCAATCAGCAAACTGTTCCCAAAGAAAATGATCTGCGTGAGATTGGTGATCGCCGACAATTAAATAATATTAATATTGTAAGAATTCTCGTTATCAAAATTGGATCTAGGCGGCTTGGACTTGCGGTAGATGCCATTCATGGTAGTGAAGAAATTCTTGTTAAAACCTTACCAGTCTATGTCAAAGATTGTAAGTGCTATTCAGGGGTAACCATCCTTGGAGATGGAAAGACATCTATGATTTTGGATCCAAGCGGAATTATTGAAAAAGCAAATCTACATTATTTTGATGGAATGGATGAAAAAAATCTCAAAGATGTGACCTTGGAAAGTGAAAATATGAGAGAGACTCAGAATCTTCTTCTGTTTCAATGCTCGGGACCTGAAACATTGGCCCTTAATATGGCTATGGTGTCCAGGGTTGAGGAGATTAAAGCGGAAGACATTGACAAAATAGGAGACAAGGAATATATCAAATTCAGAGGAGAATCTCTTAGGGTAGTCAGACCCGAAGATTTTATTCCCATAACCAATCAAAAAAGTCTGAAAAGTAAATATTATGTCATCATTCCTAAATTAGTAGGCCATCCTATGGGAATTCTCATTGAAAAAATTCAGGACACAGTTCAGGCGGTAGTTCATATCAAGCAGGATGACAATATTACGGAGAAGGGATTGATTGGATCTACCATTTTAAACAATACTATTATTTTGTTGGTAAATATTTATGAGCTTTTTGAGAAAGCCAATCCAGAACATTACAAAGTTGAAACCACAATAAAGAAAGGTGTGAAAATGAACATCCTTCTAGTAGAAGATACGCCATTCTTTCAAAAACTTGAAAAAAGTTATCTTGAAGATGCGGGATACAATGTGCATTTGTCAGAGAATGGTAAAGAAGCTATGGAATTTTTACAAACTGAAAAAGTTGATGCGGTTGTAAGTGATATCGTCATGCCTATAATGAATGGTTTGGAGCTTGTTAGAAAAATTCGTGCAAATCCTGCTTTGAACCACTTGCCAGTAATAGCCATCACATCTCTAACAGGTGAATCACAGATAAAAGAGGGCATGAAAGCTGGATTTGATGCCTATGAGTTTAAATTGGATAGGCAAAAACTACTTGATATTCTTGAGCAGGCTATACAAAAAAGGAGTGTAGAGGTATGAAGATGAAGGTACTTACATTTTATCTTTGTGAAAGTCTCCTGGGTATTGATGTAACTTTGGTGAAGGAAATCAACAGAAATGTGGATTTTTCAGTCGTACCGGGATCACAGCAGTATATCGTTGGATTTTTAAATATGCGAGGACAGGTAGTAACACTCTTTAACTTAGCAAATCTTATTAATCTGGAAAGTGAAAATATTCAAAAAGCGCATACGTGTATTATCTTGAAATCTCCAAAGGATCCTGATCAGGTGGGATTTTTAATAGACCATCCAGGTGATGTAATAGATATTGATCAAGAGGAATGTGAACTGCCACCTGCTAATGTTGGTGGGGTCGAGGGTGAATTTATCAGTAGTATTGTTAAACTTGAAAATGAACTTTTAATCATAATAGATCCTACAAAGATATTTAAAGATCAAAGAAATATTGAGGGATAATTCGTTGCGCTGCATGTTACTTGAGAACATATCATAATGGGGGGATGTTTTTTGAAAAGCCTGAAGATATTGTTAGTGGATAGTTCTGTCATAACAAGAATGGCTATGCTTGAAGTCATCAATGCAACGCGGTACGGTGTTGTAGAGCGAGCAACTTCCGATGGAAGCATTGCGCTTGAATGGCTAAAGCAGTGTGTGATTGATGTTGTAATGATTGATGTTATGATTATAAGAAAAGAAGGTCTTGACCTACTCGAATTGATAAAAAGTAGTTATCCGGAAATTGAAATTATCATCATGAGTAACGATCATCCGGAAAGCCCTTCAATTACATTGGATTCACTTAAAGCAGGTGCAATGGATTTTATACAAAAATTACCTGAAAAGGAATTGGTGAAAAGACAAGGCGAGTTAAAAGCACAACTCCAAGACCTTTTTACACAGATTTTATTAAAAAAATTCTCGGATGTTTCCAGAATTAGTATACCAAGTGAATACAAAGAGAAAGTTAGAAACGAAGGAACTATGATTAACGCTACGGATCAGCAAAAAAGAGAGAACAATACATGGAAAAGCGAAATATTCGGTGGTATTGATTTGATTTTGATTGCATCTTCAACGGGAGGTCCAGTAGCTTTAGATACTATATTCAGTACGTTCGGTTCAAAAATTCATAAACCCATATTGATTGTTCAACATATGCCCCCTGATTTTACAAATATAATGGCGCAGAAGTTGCATGATAAATACAATTTGCAAATTACAGAAGGCAAAGACAAAGAAGTTATAAATGATGGAAATATTATGATTGCCCCAGGCGGTCTGCACATGACCATTGAAGCATGTGGAAGATTTGAAAAGGTCATTCGCCTAATAGATGAAGGCTTTGTGAATGGGGTTAAACCTTCTGCAGATGTTCTCTTTCAATCTGTCGCTGATTCCTTCGAAGGTAAAAATATCTTGGTCGTAATTCTTACTGGTATGGGTAATGATGGTACGCAAGGGATTATTAAACTAAAGAAGCATTGCAATTGTTACTGCATAACCCAAAGTGAAAGTACTTGTGTGGTGTATGGAATGCCCAAGTGTGTTTATGAGGCAGGATTGTCAGATGAAGTGGTTGATCTAGGAGATATTGCTTCTCGTATCCATCAGATTGCACTGGAACGGGGAGGGCGTTAGGGTGGGGAAAGTACTGACATCAAAAGAGATTAGCATGATCCAGAAGCTTATTGAAGATAGATTTGGAATCTTTTTAGAGGAAGAAAAAACATACCTGCTTGATAACAAGCTGAGTAAAATCCTATCCAAGTCAAGCCTTGGGAGTTTTGAGGAATTATATACCCAAATATGCCATAGGAATAATCCTGAGCTTATTGACGATATCATAGATGCAATTACAGTGAATGAGACCTTCTGGTTTAGAGACAGAACTCCCTGGTTTATTATGGAAGAGATATTGCTTCCAACCTATATAGCCGAGTTCAGAGAGGGGAAGCGGGACCTTGTACGGATTTGGAGTGGCGCCTGCTCTTATGGTCAGGAACCATATTCAATTGCCATGAGTATTGACCGTTATCTAAAACACCATAACATCCATGAGCTTAACCTTAGTCATTTCGAAATTTTAGCCACTGATATATCGCGTACCGTTCTTCAAAGGGCCAAGATGGGAGTATATGACAATATTTCTATTCAACGTGGGTTGGATGAAGCCAATAGATTAGAGTATTTTAAAAACGACGGAAAGATATGGAGCATAAATGATAAAATTAGGAATGCGGTTAGGTTTGAACAAATTAATCTCATTCAGGAATCCTTTCCTAGTAAGAGATTTGACATCATCTTTTTCAGAAATGTTTTGATTTATTTTTCGGACAAACAAAAAAAAGAAATGATGTGTAAAATCAAAGATGTATTAAGGCCAGGAGGAACACTATTTATAGGGAGTTCAGAGTTATTTGAGGATCATAAACCGAATTTCTCCATGGCACAGTATAAAAATGGGATTTATTTTAGATTAGAGGAATGATTTCATTTGGGTACCACCATACGGGCTAAGTTCACAAGGTCTCATTTAAGATAAACCAACTTTGTTTATAGAAAGGTTATCTTTAATGAGATTTTTTGATGCAATAGAATTTTGTTTTCTTAATAAAATTTCTTCAAGTGTTTCTGGAATGTGATATAATAAACGACGACATAGAGCATCTTAACAAACTAGGAGGATAATATTTTGAAAGAGCAATCATTTTACGCACAACTTGATCAACACAGCAAATACATTCTAAAATGTTGTTTTTTTGTTTTTGCAGTTAACGGGTTATATGGTATGATTTTAGGTTCCATATTACCACTCATTAGCAATGAATATGGACTAAACAATATAATAAGTGGTGCATTGTTATCTGCCCACCAGGTAGGCAACTTGATAGCGGGCTTTATCGCAGGAATATTGCCTATTTATTTGGGCAGAAAAAAATCAATTATGTTTTTATGTAGCTTTGTAGTAATGGGATTTATGATTATGATATTAACAGGGAATCCAGTACTATTAATCTTGGGATTTTTATTTACAGGACTTAGTAGGGGTAGTATCTCGAATTTTAACAATACTGTTGTAAATGAGGTATCAAACAGTAGCCCAGTAGCTCTTAATATTTTACATAGTATTTTTGCTGTTGGGGCGTTATCTGCACCTTTCTTAGTTATTCTATGTACGTATATTGGAGGGGATATTGGCTGGAAATTAGCTGCAGGCGTTATTATCCTACTAGCAATTATTTCAATCCATCTATTTTCTAGAATGAAAATAGAGGATAGTGCAAAAAATAAGAGCAATAAAAAAATGTCCTATCAATTTCTTGGGAATAAGTATTTTTGGATTAGCGCTGGAATTTTGTTTTTTTATTTATGTGCAGAAGCATCCATTAATGGATGGATTGTTAAGTACTTTGTAGATTCAAATATAATGACGATTCAATATGCCCAAATACTTGCTTCATTATTATGGGTAGTTATTCTTGCAGGTAGACTAACTTGTGCCTTTTTGGGAAATAAAGTATCTAAGAAAGTATTGCTATTGACTACTAGCATAGGAACTGCTGTTTTTTATTTGTTATTGCTTTCTACACAAGATTTATTGATTATTACGATCGCTATAATGGGATTAGGGTTTTCGATGGCAGGTATTTACCCTACAACAATTTCTACTGTTGGGGTTATCCTTAAGGCTTATCCTATGTCAATGGGAGTCTTGCTTATGTTAAGTGGTGCGGGTGCCATTATGATGCCAATCATTACAGGTGCATTATCTGACGCTTTTGGAATTTTGGCTGGTATGAGTGCAATTATAGTTGCAATCATTTTGATGATTCTTTGTGTGGTTTTAAATGTGCTTAGTAAAAAAGATAAAAGGGTGATTGATTAAATTGATTCGCTATCCCATGGAAGTACATCATGTTGATCTCTTAAGTATTCCAGTATTTCACCGACCCCCTCACCTGTATATGCACTCACATGGAAAATGTCCTTACAGCCTACTAGTCTAAGCCATTCTTCAGCTTGAGTAGGATTTGCTTTTTCTGCATCAATTTGCGTTACGATGCCAATGACTGGTCTTGTAACTTGGCCTACTATACAGGGAGGATACAGGGAATAGTGTTCAGTAGAACTAATTAAGAACCCTATTATATCGGCTTCATAAGCAAATAGTGCTAAAGCTCTTGCCAAGGCATGATTTTCAGCATATTCTCCAGGAGTATCTATAATGACATTAAAATGATTGATATATTGGGTTTTTCTATATCGGATTTTTTTGCCCTGAAGTGCCTGTGTTAAAGTCGTTTTACCGCAGCCACTCTTACCCATTAGAATGATTTTTTTCATATTTTAGCCCTATGTTCTTGTCAGTTCACATATTGTGAAACCAAGATTCTCTTTGGTGTATTTTATTATGGCTTGAATGGAGGCTTCTACTTCGGAAACCTTACCTGTAATAATGAGTGTACCACTAAATCTATCAATAAAGCCCAATTCTACATTAGCGGTTTTGATTGCTAAATCTCCAGCGATAACAGACACTTCACTTGGACTCGTGGTTAAGATACCAATGGCGGATCTTGCGTAATCTAAATCAGGGTTAAGACCTAGTTTTTTGTAAATGGTGGGATCAGGACTAGCGATAATATGAGCCAAAGTAATTTGCTTACCAGGTACTAATTCTTGTACAATTCTAATTTTTTCTTCTGAAGATATCATGTTTTTTAAATCCATGTTTGTACCCCTTTTCAAAGTGATTTTTATGTGACTAACAGCGTACTGTGTTAATTATGTTAAATAATCTAAATCTATTATTCTATATCATAAATCAATAGGACTAAAAGGTGATAGTAGATTTATAGACATATTATTGGAGAATTTTGTCCCTTCACATTTTTGCGGACATTCAGTTCCTAAATTATGAGTGTAAATACTAGTAAAGCCATCCTGTTTAAGGAATAAACATATCTTGATTTAAGCTTTCCAATATGGTATATTCACGTCAAAAGATATGATAAAATACATGAAAGAATATAGAGGAAAAGTATGAATCCAAAACAAATGCTCAAGAAGTTTTCCAATCGGTATTTAATTGATGGCTTAAGTGGTATGGCGCTAGGCTTATTTTCTACTTTGATCGTTGGATTAATTTTAAAACAATTTGGTACATTAATAGGCCTGAAGCAACTTGTATGGCTAGGCTCGATAGCTACGATATGCACTGGGGCTGGGATTGGTATTAGTGTTGCCTATAAGTTCAAGAGTGCACCGTTGATCATCTATGCTTCAGGGGTATCAGGCATGGTCGGAGCATATGCGAGCAAAATTATAAGTGGAGCTGCCTTTGAAGGGACAAACATTGTACTCAGTGGTCCTGGTGAACCATTAGGTGCATTTATTGGTGCAGTCATAGGAATAGAAATTGGTCGTTTGATTTCTGGAAAGACGAAGCTTGATATTGTATTAACACCCATAGTCACAATTATTACTGGTGGGACAGTGGGTTTGTTAGTTGGGCCACCGATTTCCTCGTTAATGAATTTGCTAGGAAGTTTCATTATGGCTACGACTGAGCAAGCTCCAGTGATTATGGGGATTTTAGTATCTACAATTATGGGCATTATTTTAACGCTTCCAATAAGTTCGGCAGCTCTATCCATTATTTTAGGTTTAAGCGGTACTGCAGCAGGGGCGGCAACAGTTGGTTGTTCAACACAAATGGTTGGGTTTGCAGTGATTAGCTATAGAGAAAACAAATTAAATGGGCTTTTGGCTCAAGGTTTGGGCACGAGCATGTTACAAGTACCGAATATTGTTCGAAATCCTAGAATTTGGATACCACCAATTCTTACAAGCGCTATATTAGGACCGTTGGCAACAAAAGTATTTGAAATGCAAAATAATCCAGCAGGTGGTGGTATGGGCACTTCAGGATTAGTAGGTCAGTTAATGACATGGCAAACGATGGCTGGAAGTCGACCTGATACCATTTTGTTTTTTGAGATTGTATTGCTACATTTTATCTTGCCAGCTATTATAACGCTGATTATTTCGGAATTTATGAGGAAGAAAAAATGGATCAAGCCTGGAGATATGAAGCTCGAAGTCTAAAGCTCGAAGTCTAAAGCGCCATGACCTAAGCAGAAAGAATTTGTGAGAATGTATGAAGGTATCGATATAGATAAAAGATGAAGGGGGTATAAAGATGAGGTGGAGACAGGGGTGTTTGATCATTCTGGTTGCAATTTTAATATCTAGTTGCAAAAGTGAGACTGTTTATCAACAAGATATGAATCACATTTCACAGGAGCAAACAGAAACGATTTTGAAGCAGTACGGAGGTATTGAAGGTATTAGAAGCATACAATTTTATCAAGAAGTCGAAAATCCAAAGGAGTGGCTACTATTTACCAACTTAGATTTTAACCAAGCTGATTGTTTGCTGAAAAAGGATGGGTCTGAAATCAAACATTTTAATGGGAAGCAGATGGGTACTGATAAATTCAACGGATACCAAGAGTATCTTAAATATAATTCAGATCATGGATTGTTGTTTGCAGAAAATGGAGAGGTGTATTTTTTTGATGATTCATCAGCATTATATGCCATTGACAAAAACGATCAATTGAGACTTTTAATCCCAAATATAATCAACATTGATAGGTTGAGTTTCAACGATAACAAGTTATATTTTATAGCAACAATGGAAAATGACAATGGATTATTTGTACTGGATATTGCCACCAATCATTGCACCAAAATTGATAGTGGTGATATTAGTGAATATCAAGTGGTAAATGGTATTGTTTACTATATATTAAACAGCTATGAAGTTCCTCAAGTACAAGTAATACAATATGAAAGTGGTAATAAAAAGAATATTTTAACAACTAAAAGATACATAGAATGGTTTCATATAACCGGAGATATGCTATATTACATTCCCGAATATGGCACCATCTTGAAGGTTAATCTTAGTGCACCAGAACAAGTACTAGTTAAGAGAGAGGATGCTACCAGTTCTAAAATATATTGTGATGATCAATGGATTTATCTTTGGTCAGAGGGTAGTGCTGTTTATAAAATGGATATGAACTTAGAAAATATCCAAGTTTTGTATGTGAACCAAAGTAATAGCCAAATATTTAAAATTGGCGATCGAGTATATGGTGCTTTATATGATGGATTAGTTGGGGTAAACCTAAGTGCATTTCATGCTAAAAATTTTGACAAGCAAGCAGCGCTTAGTAATAGTGATCTATCTATAAAGGATAAAGTCTGTCAAGTTCAAGTAGAGAAAGAACATGTTTATTACATAAACGCAGACAATAAAAATCAACTTTTTCAAGCAGACACGAACTGGACGAACCCCGATATTTTTATAAAGAAGTCAATATTCGATTATACCATGGATCGGCAAGCAATTTACTATACGGTTATGGAAGACAACTTTGGAATTTGGAAATATGATAAGGAAAGCCAGCAAGATTTGCAGTTAAAGAAGCATGGGTATGGTTTGAAACGAGATGGGGATTATCTATATTATTTAAATAGTCAGGATAAAAATAAGCTCTATAGAATGTCTTTGACACAAGATCAAAATGAAAAATTACTTGAACATACGCCAAATGAATATGAAATCTATAACAATAATTTATATTACCAGAATTTGAATGATGGGGCCAGATTATATAAATTAGATCTAAAAACACATAAAGAGATTAGGTTATCAGAATATCCAGTGAAAAATCTTGTGCAGAGCGATGAAGGACTTTTTGTCACGCTAACAATGGGTGGGACGCTACTATTTGATGTGGATGATGATAAGGATTCGCTACTCTTTCATTCGTTTTGTAGTCATTTCGGAACTGAAGTACTCCTTGAGGATGGTATTATTTACCAGCTTGTTCAAGATGAAGGTGGCAATAGCCTTTTAATCAGAAATTTAGAGGAAGAAAAGGTGGTAGGAAAATATAGTATTGACGGTTGGGTCTATTATTACAACTGGACCTGGAAAAGCACAGGATATCTTTATGCAATTCACAATGAAAGCAGGAAAATCAAATGGATAGTCAAGGATTCCTTGACAAATTATTGTATTGATGGCAATGATTTGTTTTACGGAAATAATTACTATGGTGGTTATATTTCTTATCTAAATCTAAAAACAGGGGAGTTTTATGATATTGAAGCAACACCGACCTCAACTGCATTGGGATACTATGATTTTCTTGTATTGGAGAACCAGTTCTATTATTTGAACACGGATCAAAAGGGTGATGGGAAAATAAAAAAATATGATCGCAAAAACAATATATCTACAGAATTAAAAGGGAGTTATCATGCGTCTGATTTACTGGGTGGTGACGATACACTGTTGGTTTTCTATGATTATCTGAAAGGATATTATACGTATAATCTGCTTTCCTCAGAAGTAAAACCTTTATTAGAGGATATTAACTATACCTATATGGGTTGTGATGAAACCAATCTCTATGTAACAAAAACGGAGGATGCTTACACTTACGTCTATAAGGTGGGAATAAGGGGTACAGATATCGAAAAAGTGGTGGAACAAGGCTACGAAAATGGTAACTTCTACAATCACTATGTTTTTTATACTGAAAAAAACAACCAAAAGCTTTGGAACGTTTATGATATCAAAAAAGGCACAAAGACACAAATTGAGATGGAGGCCAATGAATATATCAATTGGGACTATTTCAACGAAGTGTTGAGGTATGGGGGAAGTATGTAGTATCTAGAAATCAATATAAAAAGCTACAATACTATTTAATTGTTTTATTTGGTAATATGATAAAACAAATGATGAGGAAAAGCAGTCAAAAGTATTGCATGTAAATGAGAAGAACATCCTTTATGATACTAGGCATATTAAAGAGGATGTTTTGTCATGTAAACAAATAGTTTATATAGAGAGTTGACATAATTACCCTATTAGTATACAATCAGAACATATGAACGAACATTCATATGTTCTGATTAATAGTTTGATAATTAAATAAGTATTTTTACAAGTTGTAATACATATCAGCAAGCAAAGGCAATACTAGTATAATGACAGAAAATAAAAGCGTAAAGGAGATTAAAGAATGGGATATTACTCAAATTATCTTTATCCACGAATCGTTGATAAAATACTTTCAACTTCTCGTGTATCTCAATATCGAAAAGAAATTTTATCACATGTAATAGGGGAAATTTTAGAAATCGGTTTTGGCACAGGTCTTAACCTTTCTTACTATCCAGCTTGGGTTAAGGAGATCACAGTAATAGATAATAACGAAGGCATGAATTCATTGGCACAAAAAAGAGTAAAACATTCAAAAATAAATGTCAATTTAAAATTATTAAACGCAGAAATACTTCCTTTTGAGGATAAAAGCTTTGATAGTATAGTTAGTACGTTTACTTTTTGTAGTATTGAAAATATTGACTCAGCTTTAAAAGAAATATATAGGGTTTTGAAACCAGATGGAAAGTTAATTTTTTTAGAACATGGACTAAGCTCGAACAAAAAGCTACGCAATCTGCAACATCGATTGAATCCACTTTATAAAGTTGTTTCGGGGGGATGTAATTTGAATCGTGATATGAAGGACGTTATTGAACGGAATAATTTTAAATTTGATTTTATAGAGGAATTCACGAGTAAAGATATGAGTAAGTTAACAGGCTATTTATATAAAGGCATTGCAATAAAAAGGGGAACATTTGAAAAATTTAAGCTTTTGTTATAAATGGAGTATGTTGAGTTTTGGAAATTACATTTGTCTAAAAAAGCTTTGTTGATGAAGCTTTTTTTTGATATTCCCAGAATTATTGGAAAAAAACATAGCTTATGTTGTAGTGTAATAATCTAGAATATGGATTTATACTTGTATCCTTTCTACTTGCTTCATATATTCTTCATATCTTATTGCTACAATATACACATCAAACAAAATCGAGGTGCAAATAAAATGGCAAATAAAACATACAAGACGAATAAACAAAACCAAAAGATATTAAAGATTGGTGGCTTAATTGCAACGGCTTTAGTCGCTCTTATCGTTATATTCCTTCTTAATAAGGACGGCGATAATGTGGAAAGCTTTCAAACATCTGAAACATCTGAAACTTCCGGAAATGTTTTGAAAATTCTAAAAAGCGAAGTAACTGACCAAGCGAAGTTTTATCCGTATGAAGTAAATGGGATAAATATGGAAGTATTAGCCTTTGTAGCAAGTGACAAAACAATTAGGACTGCTCTAAATACCTGTCAAGTTTGCTATGATTCAGGTAGAGGCTATTACGTTCAAGAAGGCGATGAACTTGTATGCCAAAACTGTGGAAATAGATTTAAAGCGGACCAAGTTGAAATTATCAAAGGTGGTTGTAACCCAGTACCTATTATGGCAGAAAACAAAACTGATGATGGCACTTATATAACTATATCCAATGACTTTTTAGAGCAAAACACTTATCTATTTGCAAACTGGAAAAAATAGTATTTTTGATTATGACGAGCTGATTTATTGACGGAGGACAAAATGAATGAATACTTGTGCAAATAAAATATTGGTTGTTGACGATGAAGAAAAAATAGTTGAGGTTGTAAAATCTTACTTGGAACATGCAGGTTATGACGTATATACAGCTTATAACGGTAAACAAGCACTTGAAACATTCGAAAGAGTATCGCCTGCTCTTGTTGTGTTAGATTTAATGCTTCCAGATATAACCGGTGAGGACATTTGCAAAATGCTTAGAAAGCAATCAAGAGTTCCGATTATTATGGTGACAGCGAAAGTTGAGGAAGAGGATATTTTACAAGGGCTTGCTTTTGGAGCGGATGATTATGTTACCAAGCCATTTAGTCCAAAGCAATTAATCGCAAGAGTATCGGCACTTCTTAGAAGAACCACTGATGATCCGCTACTTCTAGCCGACTTAATTTCCTATAATAACAACCATCTTATTGTTGATTGTATGCAACGAGAGGTTAGAAAGAATGGAAATGTTGTTAACCTGACACCAAAGGAATATAGAATTTTGTTAACAATGATCAAATATCCGAAAAAGACATTTACAAGAGAAGAGTTAATTTTTATGGCAATGGGTGAGGATTTCGACGGCTATGATCGAACAGTAGATACACATATAAAAAACTTGAGATCAAAAGTAGAAGTAGATCCTAAAACACCTAACTATATCTTAACAGTACATGGAGTTGGTTATAGATTTGGTGGTGAGAAAAATGAAATATAGTTTAAGAACGAAGCTTTCATTATCATACATTCTTGTTGCGTTAATTTGCGTCGCCCTAATAAGCTTTCTTACAAACTATCTCGTGGATAAACAATTTCAATCCTATATTAAAAATAATCTAGAACAAGAAAACAAATCAGTGGTAGCTACGATAACACAGCAATACCAAGCTAATAATAACTGGAATATGGATTTAATTGAAAGCATTGGTATTGCTGCAATTGAAAATGGATTAATTATTAAGATAAAAGATAAAAATGGCAAAATGATTTGGGATGCAACTGTCCATAACAATGGAATGTGTGAAGAAATCCTTAAGAAAATGGCAAGTAATATGGAAAATAGTTATCCAAGCTTAAAGGGCGGGTATGTAGAAAAGATTTACCCAATTCTTTATGAAGCAAATACAGTTGGTAGTATAGATATTGGATATTATGGACCTTTTTTCTTAAATGATAATGATATGGATTTTATAAGTAGAATGAATCGACTATTTATCGTTGTTGGTATTTTTTCGTTGATTTTTGCTCTTGTGTTAGGTTTCTTCATGGCAAGAAGACTGAGTACACCAATTGCAAAAGTGATTAATACTGCGGAAATGATTTCTAAAGGCTTTTTTAATAATCGAATACATGAAAATCCGAATACTAAGGAAATGAGTCAACTTACAGAAACGGTCAATCACCTTGCGGAAACTTTAGGAACACAGGAGTCTTTAAGAAAAAGATTAACTGCAGATGTGGCTCATGAACTAAGAACACCAATAGCAACGTTACAAGGTCATATGGAAGCTATGATTGATGGCATATGGGAACCAGATGCCAAAAGACTAAATAGTTGTCATGAAGAGATAATGAGAATCGGCAGGTTAGTTGATAATCTTGGGAAACTTGAAAAGTATGAAAATGAAAATCTAACATTAGATAAAACAGAATTTGATATTTCTAAGATAATAAGCCGAATACTACAAAACTTTGAAAGCCAATTTATTAGTAAGAGTATTGAAGTTGCTTTCATTGAACGTAAAGAGTTTCTTTATGCTGATCAAGATAAAGTAAGTCAAGTTATCGTGAATCTTCTGTCTAATGCCCTAAAATATACCCAAGAAAGTGGAAGGGTTGAAATCACTGTAAAAAGCAAGAGGGATCATGTGGAAATTGTTGTTAAGGATAACGGACAGGGTATTTCTGTGAAGGACCTTCCATATGTATTTGAGCGATTTTATAGAGTAGATAAATCTAGAAATAGATTGACTGGTGGAGCGGGAATTGGTCTTACAATTGTCAAAGCCATCGTGGAAGCTCATATGGGAGAAATAAGTGTTCAAAGTGAAATAAATGTTGGTTCTCAGTTTGTTGTGGTATTACCAAAACATATGAAGTAATAATAAACCCATAACAATAAACTCCTACACGCTTCATTAATGAGGTATGTAGGAGTTTTTATTACTAATATCAAGTCAATGTTACAAAACCTCCGCATTCGCTACGGTTTCGTAATCGAATGCAAGCTTCGCTTGCACATCAGTGGGGGCCCCCACCCCCACTTCTTCCATTCGGTTAAATAAATATTATGTTGAATCTTCATAAAAACTCCACATAACATTTGTAGAATAACACCATAGAAACAAAGCATTTGCAGAAAGGAGGTCATTCTATGAGTAAAAAAATAATTACATCAAACAGTTATAGCAGTTCTTTTAATATAAATAACAGCAGGCTTTGGTATTTGCTAACTATTTATCCTACGTTGGGAGAAGGAACTATGTAATGAATTATAGAAGTCGAAGGAGTGAAGACGATGAAAAAGTTTTTTAGTAGGCTGTTTGTATTTTTATTAGTTATAGTAATAATTGGTGGAATAGGATTTATCGGTTACACCTATCTTAATATGAATCAAACTAATCAGCAGGCATTTGATGAAGCAAATAAAACAAGTAATAGTAACACAACCTCACAAGAAAACGTTCAGCAAGATACCTCAATGGGATCGATGCAAATGAATAAGGAGCAGCCAGTTTCAACTAGCTTAACTACAACACTAAAGAATAAAGAGAACTTAGATAAGATAAGAACTAGTTTTAAAGATGCTCTAAAATATATGACATTGGACCCGTATGCAGCTAATGATGCGGATAATCAAGCGGATATGCAAATGGATATGGGAAATATGCAACAGGGTACAGACGCTACAAGTAATACTAGCCAATCCATAACACAACAAGCAGTAACGGCTGCAGATACAACTATGCAAAATATGGGATTAGCTTATGATTCAAACAAAATGGAGCAATTACATTCGGGCTTATTTAGTATGGCTGTTGGAATGGCATTATTAGACCAACTAAGTGATAAACTTATAGACCAAGCAGCATTTGCTAATATTAATACCCAAAATCCTATTCAAGATCTTACGAATCAATATAATTTAACAGTACAAAATAAAGCAAGTTTGAACCAAGCGATGGGTTATTTAGAAGAATCAGCCAAACTCGTTAATATCAACCCTTACATATCTTCAGACGGATTTGTTTATGATAAAGAAAGAATGGAAAATATTCATCAGAGCGTATTTAAGTTAGCAGAAGGTGTAGCATTAATGAATTTACTCGATAATGAATTAACGAATCAATCTATTTATCTTGCAAATACTACTCAGGTTTATATTAATAATGCAAGTATGATGAATGCAGCTAATACAGCGAATTCTACAACTATTGAGGACACTACGAACAGTGCTCATAATAGCCTAACAGATACAACTAATTCTACGGTAACAACCACAGGATTTTTGGGCGGAATATTTGACAATATAAACATCTCAAGCGTTGTAAATATTATTCTAATTATATTTGTTATTGGCCTGATCTTAGGAATTTTTGGTTTCATTATGAGTCTATTTAAAGCACCTAAAGTATCGCCTACGGTAGATCAACAACATGGTGAAACACTATAAAGGAGGAAGATAGTATGTGGGAAGCCATAAAGAATGATCCATTATTAAAAGCCGTAACAATTATCATTTTAGGTATTCTAGGGTTTGGGTTTGCATTTAATATCCTGTTCGGACGAAATTATGGAAGCTCTATGGATGGTGGAGAAATGGGAGGTATGATGGGTGGTGGTTACTCTTTAGAAAACACATTGTCCTATATTCTTCTAATAGCATTCAAGTTATTTTTAATAGCACTGGTGGTTGTAATCTTTATCGCCTTAATAAAACTTGCAGAATATCTTTTAAAAGGAGAAAAAATAATTATGGAAAACTTAAATAAAGATTCAATTTTAAAAACTTTAGGTATTATAATTCTAGCAATCGTTGCTATTGGACTAGTTCTAAGTTTATTTGGTGGAATGAATGGGAACGGAAATTTCTACGGTATGAATAGTAATGATATGAACAATATGATGAATGGAAACTACAATGGTTATAGCATGATGGGCAATGGTTATAATTTTGGTTTATATGGGTTGCTAGCATTTTTAGTAAAATTATTACTGTTTGTATCCGTTACCGGTTTTATTGTAGGATTAGCGATGTACATATTTAGAAACTTCCCAAAGAACAATGGACAAATCATAGAAGCATCAACAACAAAAAATGTAACAACAACTTTATGTAGCTCATGTGGTACAGAGCTGAAAAAAGAATGGAAGTGTTGTCCAAGTTGTGGAGAAGAAAAAGTTAAGTTAGCTAGTGAAAGTAAAACAACAGTAACAGAAGAATAGAGCCATGTGGTTTAAGGGAGGTGTGCTATAGTGAACCTACGATTTGATTTTGTTATGCATTGGCTCTACGCAATAGTATGGTCACTCCTAGCACTGAGTGGGTTTGGTATGGTTGGTGCAAAAAATGGATGGCTTGTGGATTTTAATTATGCTACAGCCGATTATACCCACCGTGTTTTCGCAGTAATATTTGTACTTTTAACCTTAATATCGATTTTTTATGAAATTTGGAGAAATATTAAAAATGATAATAAAAAATCAGCATGGATGATCATTGGCGGAACTGGATATCAATTGTTTACTTTTATTATTTCTTTGATCTTAATTATAACAGGTGCTTTAATATGGATATGTATAGAATTTGATTTGACGTTTGTCGCTTTTGCACTTGCTATACATGAATATATATCCTATATAGCTCTTGCAAGCGTAATCTGGCATATTTATAAGAAATGCCATGCACTAAAATGGCCAACTCGTCAGGGTAAGCTTAAGCAGGGATAGGCGGTGATCATATGATGCAAAAGATCTGGTTTAAAATATTTATATGGTTCATGTCGACATTCTTCTTCTTCCTAGCTTCAGGGGTGCTGATTTCATTATTTAAGCCAGGACCAACTGAAAGCGAAGTGATGAGGTTCCAAGAAGGCTTTATGAATGCAATGGATAGGTCATTAATGGGAGTCGCAATGGGATTCGAAAGCAATGCTACACTTAAGTTTGTCGTAGAATTTTCTGCTTACATAATCGTTTCAATAATATTATTAAGTGTGTTAGCGGGTTTTGCAATAAGGTGGTCGCAGCGGAGGGATGATAAAAATGTTTGATAAAAAGAAGCTTAATTTCTGGGGGCTAACCTTTATCTTCGCTGGGTTTACGTTAATTACATTGTTTTTGTTATGGAGTTCTCCAACAGAACCAAAAGCACAAATGATGAATACGAGTATGGGTAGTATGATGAAGCAAATGCACCTATCAAACATCACCCTCTATGATTTACTAGGAAATCCTAAGCAAGAAAATCAGATGGGTGATATGAGCGAGATGTTAAAACATCATCAGAATCAAGCGCAAGTAATTGTAAAATTAAATTTTATTACAACAGCTATTATATTTTTGCTTTTGCCATTCCTAATTGGAGGATCAATCGTATTAGCGATCATTTGGAAAAAATAAAGAGGTGATTTAAGGTGAATGCGCTTGGGTCTATAAGTCAGATGTATATGTTTATTCTATTAGCGCTTTTGTTTATGGGCTCTGGCTTTGCGGTGTGGGGATTTGTGAATTTCCTAATGACCAGAACCACACCAAAAAAAGGAGTGATTAAAAAAAGCAAGGTAATTGCTCCAACAATAGTTTTAGAAAAAGCTACAACCAATAATATTAAAAATTTGAATGGAGGATATTTTATGAATAACAATGGATGGATTAAACTAGCGGTATTTTCTTTTGTAGGTATTATTGTAAGTGTAATTGTTCTTGGTTTTGTTTCAACAAATGGTACAGGAGGAGCTACTAATCACCAACAACAACAGGGTGCACAAGTTCAAGGTGGTATGAATGTTGCTACACCAATGGGGAATATGCAGGTGCAGGGCAATATGAATGGAGCTACTAATGATCAAGTGATGATGCAACAACAATTAAATCAAATGCAACAACAACTATCCCAAATGCAACAACAACAAATGAGTAATATGCAAGGTAATATGCCAGCACAAAACAACATGAGTTCAATGCCAGCACAAAATAACATGAGTTCAATGCCACAAGACACCAGTAACGCTGGAATGATGATGGATAGTATGATGAATAAGATGGATAGCATGATGAATATGATGAACAACATGAATAATATGCAGCAACAAAACAGTAATATGACCAATATGGCACCAAGTAATGGTGGAGGTAGCAACAGCGGTGGTAGCATGAGCATGCCAATGATGTAAATGTAAAAGGTTAGCGAACCAAACGAATGCTAACGTAGAGTGCTATTGATATAATTCTAATTTCTAATAAGAGCTGGGCTAGAACAGCATCATGTAAAAACCCTCTAAAACAATTTGTTTTAGAGGGTTAGATGATGTTAGGTTATAGCCTTTTTAGTATTTAGATTTTGTTTTAGAAATGTAAAATATTAATATGAATTACATCACGCCGTAGGAGGAATGATGCAAAAAGATATTTACACAGATTATATACCCAATTACATCCCCAATTACATCCCTAATCCGACAAATACTACAAATAAGTCTGAATAAATACACTAAATCAAAAGGTGGTTTTAAACTACTAATTTGACATTGTTAAAACGAAGAATTCTTCATAAAATCTACATATTGTTGGTTTACAATAAAGGAAAAAGGAGGAATGTCTTATGTTTTTTGTTCCGTTATTATTAATAACATTACTAGTATTAGCCGGTGTATTTATATTTAGAATTGGAACTATCAATACATCTAATACTTCAGGGTATACAAATCAGATTACCAATAATTCCAACGATAATAAACCAATTGAATTTTTAAAAGAGCGTTATGCAAAAGGTGAAATTACCGAAGATGAATATATGAGAATAAAGAGAAACCTTGAAGGTTAAATCAATGTAGGTATATTTATACTACCAAATATTAAGTTGTTTATCAATATGAAATGAAAATGATGCACTGTAGCCAAGGTTACAGTGCATTGAACAGTAACGCTAATACCAATCATACTGGCATGATTCTTGCGCATTATAATTGTAAAAGAATGATATGGAGGAATCTTTATGAATAATAGAAAACCAATTTTGTATATTTTACTGACGGCATTAGGGCTTATATTAATATATAACTATGTAATTGCGCCCTATCAAATGCAAAACAACTATTCGATTGGTATGGGAATGCATTGGAGGATGTATCAAAATACGAATTACATAGTTGATTATCGATGGATCCTTATAATTGCAGTTATAATTGCTGGATTTTTGCTTTTTGAATTATTAAATCCACAAGCAAATCTTCGCAAATGTCTTAAGTGTGGTAAGGAAATTGAAAGTGATCAGTGGCGAATTTGTCCTGTGTGTGGTAACACAATAAATAATAAGAAAGGGTGATACATATGACATTATTTTTGCTTGTACTAACGGCGTTAGCAAGCTATTACTTTTTTATATATAAAGACAGAAATAGATTTAGCTTTTTTGCAGGTAATGATAAAAGATGTCCTAGTTGTAATAATGTAGTTGAGAAGAGTTTTAATGTGTGCCCAATCTGTAAAGAAACCTTAAAAAGGAAATGCGTATCCTGTGGAGAGACAATAGATGCAGCATGGGTATTTTGTCCGTACTGTGAGAACTCTGTTGGAAAGAGTGAATAATATGAAAAAAAGATTAGGCATGAAAAGTTTTATTTTGTTACTAATAATTATTTTAAGCCTACTTCTTTATTTTGGAAGCGATGGGGATCTGCCTGTTAAGAATATTTTCAGGCTTTTGTACTTTATTCCTATTATACTCGCTGCATTAAATTTTGGGTTTAGAGGTGGTGTAGCTGCATCGTTGGTAGTAAGCTTGATTTATTCTCCTTTTATACTGCTTACACTCTACACTTTTAATATCCAGACAATCAATGATTTTTTAGATATTTTGATGTTTTTTACTGTTGGTATTATAACAGGGACACTTGTCGAAAAGAAGAATTTAAATATGATTAAGTTTGATGACGAGCTTAAACGACATTTAATACTCGAAAACTACACAAATAGCATTATCGAGAGTATAAAAAGCGGTGTAATCGTAGTAAATAATGATATGCTAATTACAATCGCAAATCAAGGTGCTCAGAGTATAATGGGGGTTGGTTGTGAGTGTATTGGACAACATTTTACAGAAGCTTTTTCTTGCTGTGAAAGTATCAAGGATAGCATTTTGAATGCTTTTTTAGATAGTGAGGCAAATGAAAATATAGAGGTTGCTTTTACAATAAACGAAAAAGATATAGACATAAGGATAAGTGTATATCCATTAAGCTTTGAAAACATAAAAAAGGGTTTGGTTATTATTATAGATGACATTACAGATATTAAGAAGCTTCATAAGGATTTGTTGCGTAATGAGAAACTAGCAGCTCTTGGAGAGTTATCAACTGGAGTAGCCCATGAAATAAGAAATCCACTTGGTATCATTAAGGCTATTGAACAAACAATGAAAAAAGAATTTAAGGATAATCATGAGGCCGTAAAACAACTTGATATAATTGATGAAGAGATAGAGAGAACCAACAAGGTTATTAAGGCTTTAATGGAATTTGGTAGGCCTCCAAAGGATGAAAAACAATTATTTTCTGTAGATACTGTTCTTGAGGATGTTTTAACAGTTGCAAATAAATATATCCTGCAGCATGGAGTGAAAATACAGCATAATCACGCAGAGGATACATTTGCAGTAATTGATAAGGAGCTTTTAAAGCAGGCTTTTGTTAATATTATTTTTAATGCTGTACAGGCTATGCCACACGGCGGTGACCTTATCATATCCACAACTAATACATATGAACTATTTGTTAAAATATCTTTTGAGGATACTGGAATTGGTATTTCTGAATCCAATATTGAAAAAATCTTCAATCCATTTTATACAACTAAGGCGGAGGGTACTGGTCTTGGCCTAGCAATTGTGAATAGGATTATTGAAGAACATAACGGAACAATTAGCGTATCTAGTAAAGAAGGTCTGGGGACAAGCTTTGAAATTACACTTCCTACTAGGAGGAATGACGAATAATGAAGAAAATTCTGATTGCAGATGATGAAAAAAACATGCGCTGGATTCTTGGGAAAAATTTAAAGAGTGATGGATTTAACGTTATTGAGGCTTCAAATGGAGAAGAAGCTTTTGAATTCTTTATTGATCAAGAGCCGGATATGGTGATCCTTGACTATCGTATGCCAGATATAGATGGCATGGAGGTTTTAAGAAGAATCAAAACCATTAATGATAAGGTGCCTGTTATTATGGTTACAGCTCATGGAAGTACAGATGCAGCTGTTGAGGCAATGAAGCTTGGGGCTATTGATTATATTTCAAAGCCATTTGACATTGAAGAGCTTAAGCTGGCAATAAGAAAGGCATTAAATATTGAAGAATTAAACAATACAATAGAGTACTTGAAGAAACAGGTTATAGAAGCATATGACAAAAGAATTATTGGAAGCAGTAAACGTATGCAGGATATATTTGAAATGATTGATAAGGTAGCAGATACGAATGCAACTGTTCTTATTACTGGAGAAACTGGTACGGGAAAGGAACTTATTGCTCATGCCCTTCACAATAAAAGCGCAAGGCGGGATAAACCTTATATTACTGTAAATTGTGGTGCAATTCCAGAAACTTTACTTGAAAGTGAGCTTTTTGGTTATGAAAAAGGTGCCTTTACTGGGGCTTCGAATCGAAAGCTTGGTAGGTTTGATAGGGCACAAGGTGGGACACTTTTTTTAGATGAAATAGGAGAACTACCTTTATCGCTTCAAGTAAAAATACTAAGAGTCCTACAGGAAAGAGAATTTGAAAGAGTGGGAGGAACTGAAGTTATAAAGGCTGATATAAGGATTATATCGGCAACCAATAGGGATCTTGAAAAACAAGTTGTTGAGGGTAAATTTAGAGAGGATCTTCTTTATCGACTTAAAATTATACCTATAGAAATTCCTGCCCTATCGGAAAGAAAAGAAGATATTTCATTGTTGGTGGAATTCTTTATTGATAAATATGCTATGGAGATGAATAAAGGGCATGTTAAGATTGCAGAAGATGCGCTAGCCATATTAATGCAATATAATTATCCGGGTAATATAAGAGAACTTGAAAATATTATTGAACGTTTAGTTATTTTAGCTTTAGATGGGGAAATTACAGTGCCAATCCTGCCGAAGGAAGTCATTAAAGGGGCGTATTCTAAAAAGGATGATTTTATTTTGCCAGATGAGGGGATTTCTCTTGAAGTAGTTGAAGAGAGCTTTGTAAGACAGGCAATTGAAATGGCAAAAGGTAATCAAACACATGCAGCAAAGCTTTTAGGTATATCTAGACATGCGTTAATTTATAGAATTGAAAAATATAAAATTATGTGAAGATACTTTGTATGAAACAAGCGAATGGTTATTTGGAAGATGTGTTCAAAATCCAACAGTTGAGTGTTGGATTTTGAACACATCTTTCATTGAATATAATAGAACTTACAGTTTTAAGGAATATTTATGTTGGCATACTTCTTGCGCTATACTATTGTGAGAACAAAAAATCTCTAGAATAAAATTAGGAGGAATGTATATGTCAGGAATGCAAGGTGTATCAGGTTCAGGAAGCATGATGAAGAATTGTGGAATGAAAGGAATGCATGAGAATCAACAAAAGCAGAAGGAACGAATTGAAGTTAAGCAACAAGCAGATGCAGTTTTGGAACGTATTCCGAATGAAATCGCAGGTAAAAGATTTGATATGAGTGTTTAGGTAAAAAGAAGTAAGGAGGCATAGGTATGAGTACAACGAATAATAAATCAATTTTAAAACTATTGATAGGTCTTATTATAATTATCTTCGGTTTGTATCTTATCAATACATTATTCTCAGGTTCAGTCACTAGTGGAGGTGGTTATATGTATATGGGTTCAGGAGCTAGTTATGGAAGTGCAGGTACAATATCTTTAATACTATTGTTATTAATCAAAATTCTATTTGTACTTTTTATTGTAGGGTTAGTCGTTGGTATCTTAGTAGCAGTTACAAGGTATTTGCTTAATGAAGAGGATGTAAAGACAATAAAGGGTACTTTTAACAATCAAAAGATAATTGTAATAAAAGAAACCTGCACATTATGTGGCAAACAACAACATAAGGATTGGAAAGTATGTCCTTACTGTGGGCAAGAAATTGAAAAAAGTCAGACATTAAAGGAGGTCGAAGTATATGAATAATACTAGTTCACTTGACAATACTTGGTTTAAATTAGCAATCGTTTCGCTTGTTGGAATAATTCTAATATTTGGTGTTTTATGGGGTGTTGGTCAGTTCAACAGAAGCTTTGGTTATGGTTACATGGGTAATGCATATCAATCGAACGGCGTACAAATGAACGGTATGCAAATGAATCCACAATATGATAATACAAGTATTGGAAATAATAGTGGAATGAATATGCAAGGTAATGTTCAAATGCAAGGGAATATGCAAATGCAAGGCAATATGCAAGTGCAAGGCAATATGAATGGTACAATGCAAAATGACATGGGAATGATGAATAAAATGCAAGGTAAAATGGGTGGTATGGGAATGCGTTAATTAATTCAAGATCGATGAAACCTGACAGTAATGTCAGGTTTTTTTCAAACTAAAACTAATTCTTCACAAAATCTACAAAAAGACTTGATATAATTGAATAAAACAACGGAGGATTAACATGAAAACTCAAACTATCATATTAAAACAGGTAAATATGTTATGCCATAGATGTGTCATGAATGTTATTAGTACTTTAAGCCAGGTACAGGGTATAAAAGAATTGAACGTAGATTTAGAAACACATTATATCAAATTTAAGTACATCAATTCCAGTTTCACTAGGGGAATGGTAAAGAGGCTAATCAAAGAGTCTATTGAAGGGGTTCAGGTAGGTGATATATAATGAGTGCTACGATACTAAATGAGAGTTAAAGGTGGCATTAAATTAATGCTGTTTCAAGTTTATAGAGAGTTAATATTATGTACCATTTAGTATGCGTATTGAATAAGAATATGAGTAAACATATTTAATAAATAAAGTCTACATGCTATAATAATGATCAACTAAGGGAGGTGCATTTAATGGGGTTTAAGCAAAAGTTAGTTATTGGTTTTACTGCTATCATGATAATCATGGTTTTACTTGGATCATTTGGTCTCTATGAAATGAGTAAAATCAATACGAAAGTGGAAGCTATGTTTAATAATCAATTAATGGGATTGTATTACGTAAAAGAAGTTCAATACAATATCATTATGGTACAGCGGGCAGAGAAAAATGTATTGTTAGCCACATCAGAAGAGGAAAAAATGGAACATGTAATGCATTTTGATAAGACTTATTCTGAAGGTATAATTCAAAATCTTAACACCTATATGGAGCTAATGAAGGACGAAGGAAATACTACTGTAATAGAAGGTTTGATTAATAAAGTAAAAGAACTAAAAGTTATACAAAGTGATGTCATTGATACAAGTATTAAAGGTAACCAAGATGAAGCATTAATATTATCAAAGAAAACCACAGAAGCTTTTGGAGAATTAGATAAAGCCATATCTGAACTTTCACAACATGAAATTGATGAAGCTAGAGAGAGCTTTCAAAATAGTAATACTATTTTTAATAAATCTTTCATTTTGTTTATTGGCATTATTGCATTTGCTATAGTTTCGGGGATTTTAATTATGGTTAATATAGCTGCTTCGGTTATCAAACCATTAAAAAAATCAGTCCTGTTTGCTGAAAATATATCAAAAGGTCAGCTGGGAAATAAGATAGACATTGAGATAACAAATGATGAAATAGGTATGCTAATCAATGCTTTGAATAGTACTGGTAGTGAGCTCCGTAAGATTGTATCAGAAATTAGCACTACTTCTCATGGTCTAGAAGAGAGCACGGAACAACTTAATGTAGCAACAGAAGAATCTAATGAAGTTATGTCAGAAATTGGAAGTTCTATAGGAACTATTACGAATAGAATAGAAAATGTTGTTACTTCGGTAGAAAGTATAAGTGATAATATTAAGCGTATTGCGGTAAGCTCAGGAGAGATATCTAAGTTGACTAGAGAAGCACAAAACGATTCACAAATCTTAATAGAATCAGCAAATAGAGGTAGACAATCCGTAGAAATACTGGTGGTTAATACGAAAGATATTGAAAAATCTACTAAAGAAGTACAGGTTACCATTGATGATCTTAAAGTTCTATCTGAGAAAATCGGTAGTATCATTACAATTATTAAAAATATAGCTGAACAAACCAATATGTTAGCACTTAATGCTGCAATTGAAGCGGCAAGAGCAGGAGAACAGGGACGTGGTTTCTCGGTGGTTGCTGAAGAAGTAAGAAAATTAGCTGAAGAAAGTTCTTTGGCGGCAAAGAATATAGAAAATACAATTATTGAGGTGCAAAATAAAACAGGTATTGCTGTCCAAAATATGCTAATTACAGAACGTAAAGTATCAGAAGGTAATCATGCAACTGTAGTTGCCGATACAAATCTATCTGCAATATTAGAAAGTATAGGATTTTTAGCGGATAAGATTCAAAAAATTGCAGGTCAATCGAAGGCTCAAGCAAGCTTAGCAGAGGAAAGCTCAATACATATGGAAAGCGCTGTAGTTAATTCAAAAGATGTATCATTATCTGCTCAGAACATTAATGGAAATATTGGTGAACAAATCGCCACAATAGAAGAAATTAGTGCAGTCTCCGCACCACTACTTACTATGACTGAAAACCTAAATGAATTGATTCGATATTTTAAAGTGTAGATAAAGTTAAATTGTAAAATAATAAGAAATAGAAAATTTGTAATCTTTGTTAAATTACTATATTCAAAGTATTGTAGGTGAGTCATGAAAAAAAAATCATTAATAAAATCTTTTTCAATATATAGCCTTATTGCATTTATAATAACTGGTATAGTGTTATCCTATTTTATATCTGACCATATAAAAGAAGATAAACTTGCTAATTTTAAGGATATTTCATATTTTGTTGTAGACAATATAGTTAAAGATAGTCTTAGCGAATCGGACTTCAAGGGTATTATTGAGAGTTCAAAAAGAGACAGTATTATAAAAAGCATGAACAATGCAAGAGATTATTACAAAATGATTTCAATAACTATTATAAATAGCGAAGAAACTGTAATTCTATCTAGTGGTGGTTTATTGAACGAAGAAAAAGTTGTTAAAGATACTAATGTAGATAAAATTCTGAATTCAAAATTAGGGGAATCATATATTATTACAAAACCGTACAAGCTGGAAATCGCAGGAGAGAACTTAGAAAGAAAAGAGGTATTTAACATATATACAGCAGTTACATATGGACAAAAGATAATTGGTGTATATAAAATAATAGTTCCTTATGAAGAAATAAGTACACATATTAATATGTTGAAGTCTATTATATATAAAACTCTTTTTTTAGGACTTTTAATATTATTCTTATTACTCATGAAGATCATTCATAATGCATCAAAAACATTAGTGAACCAAAACAAAGAACTAAATGAAAAGAAAATAAAGCTTGAAGAATCCTATAAGAAGCTTAATGGTTCATATAAGAATACTGTAGTTGCTCTTTCTAATGCGGTTGATGCTCGGGATCAGTATACTGCAGGACATTCAACAAGAGTGGCAGAAATATCGCTTGAAATTGGTAAAGCGTTGGGGTTTTTGGAAGAAAATCTTACAGACTTAGAGTGTGCAGCATTATTTCATGATATTGGTAAGATTGGCATACCCGATTATATATTAAATAAAAATGAAAAACTTACCAATGAAGAATATGACAAAATAAAGCAACATCCAGAGATAGGAGTTAGTATATTAAAAACAATCGATTTTATGAAAGAAGGATTACCTATCATTCGCTATCATCATGAAAGATATGATGGTAGAGGTTATCCTACGGGCATCGATGGTGAGAATATTCCGCTAGGAGCACGGATAATAGCTATAGCTGATACATATGATGCAATGACTTCAAATCGACCTTATAGGAATGGACTTTCTCACGAGATAGCAATTAATGAAATTTTATTAAATAAAGGATTACAATTTGATGGAACGCTTGTTGATGTATTTATGACAATAGAACAAAAGATCAAAACGATATGTAAAGTGAGGGATTTACGTTAGATGAAGTTGGGTCTGTCGATTTAAGAAAATGAATTTAATGAGAAAAAGGTTAGGTTATCAAGATGGGAGTCTTTTCTTGCTTTCACAATTTTGTAAACTACACACAATCTACATAAGACAGTAGTATAATTAAGTTAGGAAGAAAAAAATAACAATAGGACGGTGTTATTTATGGTTAAATGGGTACAGAAATTTCTAGAGAAACTAGCTAAGGCAAATGCTGATACTTTCCAAGGACAAAAGCTAGATTGTTGCGATTTAAACAAGCAAAGTAATAAACAAGGTCAGAAAAGTAAATAGAAGCTATAAATAAAATGAATATGTGATACTAAAAGGCAACTCTTGAGTTGCTTTTTTAGTTCTAACCATGATACTTCTCCAGTTGCTTATACGTAAAGATAATAATCCCTAATTGTATTACAATAAGGAAGTGCTTTTGTAAAGTTTCGCAGTATCTTCCAATCATATCAATCTTTAGTGGCATGATTGTCATTATGATAGGAGTTATGGTATTTAGCAATAAAGTTAATATATTGAGTCGCGTTTTGAATTCCATAACCTTTTATGGAATGGAGAATAAATATAAGAAAAAATTTGATTATTTGGGTATTTGCAGCAGTGCTTGTTATTATTGCAATCTATACTGTGAAAAACAATCAAGACAAACAAATTACAGAAAATACAAATTCGAACAAAGGGAAAAATATTTCCGATAACAAAAAGGAGCAAAGCCAAGAAAGTAATCCTTCTAAAATCAAACAAAAAAGTGATCTTAGATATTTCAAGATCACTTTTAAGTATTGTAGTTTACGACATTGATGGATTTTGTAGTTCTTGAATCGAATATTGACATTCCTCAATACATAATTTTAGATGATGAGAGCCTTCTCTTAACATCATTTTTTCTTGAGGATTTGTCGATTGTTCAGACATAGTATTAAGCTTTTTGACCGTTTGTTCACAGTTTTGCATACAAGTTTGAATATCATTTACTGCACTAGTTGCCATGACAGGAGATCTCCTTTTTAAAAGATTTTAAAGACATATTGTTTTATTGCATTGAAACATTTTCACATTGACGTATACACATCTCAATATGACCAGCTCCCAAAGTGAGCATTTCTCTAATATTTGATTTTGGGATAGCGTTTGCTGATGAACGAATCATGTTAGCTGCATTGGTGCAATCATCAATGCATTGTTGAATATCTTGTTTTGATGTCAAAATAATACCTCCCTTCTAATAAATTTCTAAATAGATACAGTTATTTGCTACAAGTAATAACATATATTAGTATTTAAAAAAAATAATAACTTTATCCGTTAATTTGAAATAATGAGTATGTTTTTAAATTATTGTCCTGATATAATTTTTTTAAGTCCTGCTATAGCTGAGTAACCTGCTGCATTTTTCCATCTCTCATTTCAGTAAACATCTGCCGTACTTCCGCATTTACCATACGTACTGCTGCTAAACTTGCAATCCCTGCTGCTACAAGGTAGTTGTGACCTGAAAGTATCGACAATTGCCGCTGTCTCATATATCTTGTAGTAATAATAAGTGCTATATATAGCAGTATTGCTCTTATAGAAAAAGCCCAAAACGGGAGCTCTTTAGCCCCAAACCATAAATCCTTCCACATCTTACATCGCCTTGGTTTATAGTTTCATACAACATCTTCACTTTTATTCTTAGTAGGTACAATTAAATGGAAATGGGTTAACAATCCATATATTTTGTCATAGCTTTGGTGATAATTATTTATCTACATATAAACTTCATAAATGTTGTTTATAATAATGGCATTAGTAAAAAAAATATTGATGGAGGATTATCATGAAAAAATTAGTGCAACTTAAACTGGATTTTAATGAGTCAGTTTCATCAGGTGACAAGAATCAGATTCTTGTAATAAGTAAGAGGCTTGATAAGCTAATTGATGATTTCATTAAGAAGAGTATACATATTGAGTTAAAGAAAAATTGACTGGTAAAGATTCCTTAAATAATAATTACCGGAGTACTAATACTTATATAACAATCAAGTAGGTGGGATAATGAATACTTCTCAAGGAAATCAGCTAATACAAAATCAGCGCTTGACACTTACCCCTAAAATGATAGAAGAACTGAAACTATTGCATATGTGTAGCATTGAATTATGCCAATATATTGGGGAGGTATTAAATGAAAATCCGCTACTAGAGAGTGATCAAAAGAATGATTGGATAGAAAAACATGCTGAATATTGTCGTCTAAACAATGAAAAGACATATGCGAATTTTAATGACGCTGATCAAGCTTCAATAGATTATACTGAATATACGGAAGCGCCTATATCTCTAAGGCAGTATTTGATTTCACAGCTAGGTGAAATTAAGATAGATTGTTTATCCAGAAAGATTGCAGAGTATATTATTCAATGCATAGATGATAAGGGTTATTTTGAAGAAAATCTTTCGGAAGTTGGAATATCAATAGGTGCACCCTTAAAAAGAGTTGTAAAAGCATTAAAGCTTGTTCAGAATTTAGAACCAGCAGGTATAGGTGCAAGAAATCTAAAAGAATGTTTGCTATTGCAGTTAAAAAGAAGAAATATAATGAATCCTGAATTGAAAATGATCATTGAAGGGCATCTTGATTTATTGGCTGAGCATCGCTATAAGGAGATTGCTAAAAGGATTTCTATTAAAGAAGAGCAGGTTATAAGTTTACATCAAGTTTTAAGAGATTTAAATCCAAAGCCAGGAATACAATTTTCAGGGCATACAATGAACTATGTTATACCTGAGTTGATCGTTAATGAGAGAGATGGTAAATATATAGTAGAGTTTATTGATGAATTAGTTCCATTACTTAAAATTAACACCTTTTATAAAGGATTAATGAAAAGTACAGAGTGTGGCTCAGAGGAAATGAACTATATTAAAACAAAAATTATGAAAGCCACCGAAATTATTCAAGCCATTGAACAAAGAAAAAAGACGATCTTGGCAACGGCAAATTTTATTGTTCAATATCAGGAAGGTTTTTTTAGAAAGGGGTATTCTTATCTGAAGCCAATGACGATGAAAATGGTTTCGAGTAGTATGGGTGTTCATGAGTCAACAATTAGTAGAACTGTAAATCAAAAATATATACAAACGAGTAGAGGTATTTTTGAACTAAAGTTCTTTTTTTCTTCTAGTCTAGAGGCATCAGGAGGTCAAGATGTTTCATCTACATCTGTGAAAGAGCTTATTAAGTTGCTGGTACTTGAAGAGAATAAAAAAACCCCCTTAAGTGACATGGATATTGTTACTAGGCTTAAAGAGAAGGGTATTCATATTGCAAGAAGAACTATATCAAAATATAGGGAAGAGCTTATGATTCCTTCTTCAAGTAAGCGGAAATTATAAATAAAAAATCAATGTTAAAATGCATTATTATAAATATTTTGCTTATAATGAAATCTTCATAAAAACCACACAAATATTTCATATACTTGTCATAACAAAAATAGGAGGCAAAAAAATGAATAAACATTGTGCAGAAAACAAACTTCATAAGGTTTTAATGGTTCTCTGCTGTGCTATACCAATTATTATTTTAGGTGTACTATATTTAGGGAAGGTTCAAGGAACATCATGGGGAAGTATGTTAAGTTTTGCTGCAATATTATTATGCCCACTACTGCATTTGATAATGATGCCATTAATGATGAGACGTAATAAAAAAGAAAGTACGGGAGAAAATAACTCAAGCTGTCATTAGTCAAAAAGGGCAAGAACGAAGTAAATGAAGTAAATGTTTTGAATACTATTTATATTAATTCGAATACTATAATTAAAAATTTATGGAGGTATTAAAATGAAAAAAACAATTCTTGTGGTTGTTTTATTATTCACTATAATCTTGACCGTTGCTTGTTCTCCAAAACAGACAAGCCCAAATTCAGAAACCCAACCAGAGGTTGAACCTGAAACAACGACTGAAGATGATATGGTAAAGGAAGATATGCCAGAGTATTTTGTATATACTGCAAATGAAGATGATGCAACAGTTTCTGTTATAAACATGGCAACCATGGAAACTACTACAACGATCTCAGTTGGTCAAGGACCTCATAATGTTCAAGTTTCACCAGATGGAAAGTATGTTTATGTGGCGGAGAATAAGGACAACACAGTTTCAGCCATAGATACATCTAACAATTCTGTAGTTAAAACAATAAGTGTAGGAGAAGGCCCTAGTCATGTCATTTTTTCACCAGATTCAAGCACTGCTTATGTGACTGTTAATGAAATGGCAGAAGATGAAACTGATTCAGATGATATGGATATGAAAACCACTGGAAATGTATACGTGATTAATGTCACAAGTGGTAATATTGAGACGAAAATCCCAGTTGGTTATATGCCTCATGGCTTAAGATTTTCATCTGATAATAAATATATTTTTGTAGCAAACAATGATTCCGATAATGTTTCTGTTATTGATGTAGCCACTAATCAAGTAACAAAAACAATTGAGGTCGGAAAGAAACCTGTGCAAGTTGCACCTACTCCAGACGGTAAATTTGTATTTGTATCCTTAAATGAGGATCATAGTGTTGCGGTTATTGATACGGCGACGTTGGAAGTAATTAAGACGATTCCTGTAGGCAAAAATCCTATACAACTATCTTCAACTCCAGATAGCAAATTTATTTATGTAGCAAATACAGAATCTGATAACATAAGTGTTATTGATACAGCTACCCAATCCGTAATTAGTTTTATTCCGGCGGGAGATAAAGCACATGGAGTAGCTATTTCAAAAGATGGTAGTACAGTTTTTGTAACCAACACAGGTGCAAATAATATTACAGTAGTTGATACAGCAACAAACTCGGTTATTGATACTATTTCAGCAGGAAAAGCACCAAATGGCGTTACAATAATGGAATAAGTTAATTGCGAAAGCTTTATAGTAAGTCATCTCTTTCATATGATTTAACATAGACATCCTGAATTTTAAGTTTCGAAATTCAGGGTGTTTTTTGCGTTCTTTTATTGACAATAAGAAACCTACAGAAGTTGTTAGAAAACTGGTAAATTATAACAAAGGGTTTTTTATGAAAATAATCGTATATTTTTATGTTTTATATATAACAATATAAGTGGGATTGAAATTATCCATACTGCTTTTATGATGGAGGGCACTAAGGTGAAGTTTTTAAAAGGGTTGTTTACTTTCTTTGTAATATTGGTTATTTTAGGAGGTTTAGTTTATATTGGTTACGCCGTTCTCGAGAGAGATATATTTCAATTACGTGTTGACACTACTCCAAACGCTCAGATGGAAGAAACGAATCAAGACAATATGAATATGAAAGGCATGGATAATTCGGCTCAAGAAAATGTTAAACCTGCATTACCAAATCCTTATGATGCGCAAAATAGGGAGAAAATGACTCAAGCTATAGGTATGATTGATCAGGCGTTAGAATTAATTACAATTGATCCTTATTCTAAAGCCACAATGCCTAGTTCAAAGGATTCAATGCAAATGGATAGTATGCAAGGACAAGAGCAAGGAAATGGTACAATCAATATCTATCCAAGTGATAACAGTTCAGTTAACATTGGACCGTCAGAAAACAATACGGATTCTGCAAATAACGAAGTAAACGCTACAGATGCTATGCAGGGAAATATGGACAGCATGACCATGAATCAAAGCAATAACTATGTTTATGATCAAGGAAAACTACAACAGCTTCATAGTGGTATATTTACGATGGCACAAGGTGTCTTAGCAATAAATGAATTAAATGATGATCTTATTGAACAATCTATGATGGTAGAAACAAATCCGTTAAGTTATCAAACCTATGTTTTAAGATATAGCACTGCTTTAAAGAATAAAACAAATTTAGAAAATGCTGTAGAAATGTTAAGCCAAGCCTCAGTGCTCATTAATATAAACCCTTATGCATCACAAAACGGATATGCTTATAACAATGATTCTATGAAGCAGCTTCATGAAGGCATTTATAAACTGGCACAGGGTATGGCGTTGTTAAAAAGTTTAAATAATGATTTTACAACTCAAATGACATCAGCCACATTGCAAGCACAAAACATTGTATATAATAATCAAATAAGTGTAGATGATATGGGGTATATGGGATATGGGATGTTTGAAAACATAAGTATATCTACAGTAATTAATTTAGTTATTATAGTTTTGGTGGCTGGATTAATTATAGGTATCTTAGGTGCAATATCAAGTTTATTTAAGAAAAACAAAAAAAATATAATTGTCAATCGAGATTATGAAGAGCACAGCCCTACGGAAAGGGGATGAAGCACATAATGAAAAATGATTGGATAATTAGAAACTTACTAAGCGTAATACTTGGAGCAATTGCATTTGGATTACTATTTAATATATTTACAGGAGGTGGAAATGCTATGAACGAAAATATGATGGGAAATGGAATTGGATCATATGGAAATTCTATAAATGGATTTTTAGCTAGTTTACTTGTTTTACTTGTGAAATTTCTTATGATTGTTCTTGTAATAGCAATCGTAGTTGGAGTTGTAATGTGGATTAAAAACAATTTATTTAAAGATACGCATATAAATATTTCTCAAGCAATCAATCACGATCCAATATTAAAAGCAATATTTGGTATTACAGTTGTTGTATTTGGTATTGTTCTTATAGGTTGGGTGTTTAACAATTTTGTTAATCCTAGTATGGGTTATGGTTATGGTATGGGGAATATGGATGGAAACAGTATGAATTATGCAAATGGACAAGGCATGATGAATGGATCAGGTATAAATATGAATGGATTTAATACCACATTTGGCATAACAGGAGTTGTATCACTTTTAATTAAAGTATTATCCTATGTATTTATAATTTCTTTGATATTGGGTTTAGTTGCATATTTGAAGAAGCAATATGAAGCTGGAAGCTTTGATTTTCTAAAAGCAACGACTAATCAAGTTAATGCAGGTTCAGTTAATACAAGTCCAGTTGCATCAATCATTACGAACCCGAATATGGATCAAAAAACTGAACAAAAAATAGATCAAAAAACAGAAATAAAAACCGATCAAAAACCAAAATAATAAAAAATGATGGCACTGTAAGGGAGAATATAGGGTGAAAACAAGGTTTGACTTTATCATTCATTGGCTTTGGACAATTGTATTTGCCATATTAGCCGTTAGCGGTATTGCAATGATAGGAGTAAAGTATGGTTGGATTTTAAATTATGATATTTCTTCAGCAGATTTAACACATCGTATAGTTGCGGCAGTATTTGTAATTCTTACATCTATAACCATTGGTTATGAAGTAATACGTGGAATCAAGAATGATGAAAAAAAGTTAGCATGGTTGATTATCGGAAAAAGTGGATATCAACTCTTTACCTTTATAACAACCTTAATTTTTATTATTACAGGAGTGATAATTTGGGTGTGTATGGGTACAAATTCAAATATGTCAGCTATAGCTTTTTCACTATATATTCACGAAAAGTTAACTTATGTTGTTGTTGCAAGTGTTATATGGCATATATATGAAAAATGCCATGCACTTACTTGGAATAAGAAGTTAGTTAAATGTAATTTGGTTAAAGAGAGGAAAAAGGACGATGATGCAAAAGGCATGGTTTAAAACATTTATATGGTTTGTTTCAACCGCCATGTTCTTCCTTATATCAAGCATTATAATATCTGAGTTTAGTCCTGAACCATCTGAGCAAGAAGTAATGGCCTATATGGCTGGAATGATGCAAGCTATGGAAACGTCATTAATGGGACTTTCAATGACTATTGAACAAGATGTAGAATTAAAACGCTTCATTTTAAACGCAACATCAATTACTTTCCCTCTTGTTTTTATAGGCATAGCAGGGGGTATTTTCATTAGAGTTACTAGGAGGAAAAATAGTGGTTAAAAAAAAGTTGGCCTTTATAAAACTTTCAGCTTTCTTTGGAATGATAACTCTTTTAACTATATTTTTCTTATGGGGTAATAAATCTAGTACAACTTCACCTGCTAGTATGATGGGACAAAGTATGGGAGACATGATGAGTGGTGAGCATTTACAAGACATTACAGTCAGAGAGCTTATACTACAACAAGATCAAATAGAAGAATCTCAAGATATAGATTCACAAGCAAGTCATCATAGTTCCGAAGGATTTCTTAAAACAGCCCACTATTTATCAACAGCAACGATAGTAATTTTGCTTCCATTTATACTAGCTGGAACGATCTTTCTAGCAATCATCTGGCTAAATACAAAATCGGAGGTAAAAAGGTGAATTTAGGTAATGTTGGTTCTTTTTATATGGTATTTCTTATTTTACTTCTTATTGTAGGGTTGGGCATGTTAGCTATGGGCTTGATCACATATATGTTCAAACCTATAAACAAAAAATCACTCAAAAATGAAGGAGGTAATTTTATGCAAAATAATAATTGGTTAAAGCTAGCGTTATTTTCATTTATAGGTATCATGATTTCAGTCATAATTTTAGGGTTTCTATCACCTAATGGCTTTACGGGAAGTAGTACATCAGGACACGGTGATATTCTATCGCAGCAGATGGGTAATATGAATAATGCTTCAGGCGGAATGATGAATGGTAATGCTACTATTATGAATTCATCTGGAAATATGAGTGGGATGGGAACAATTGGTTATTCGCAAGCAGACAATAATGTAATGATGAACAATTTTTATCAGATGCAATTGCAAATTAACCAAATACAATTGCAAATAACTCAATTGCAACAAATGATGAATAGTACTGGAAGTATGCAAATGCAATCCTCACCTGCAAGTAATTCATCAGGTATGAGTGGAATGGGAATGATGAATATGGGAGGAATGTCTGGTGGAGGTACTGGAAGTACTATGACTACAACAATGCCAGCATCGGCTCCAGCTCCAGATCCAGCTCCAGCAGGGGGCGGTATGAGTATGCCGATGATGTAGATTTTAGTTTTGACGAATGAATAAGAACTATTTAAGAAAATGTAGTATTTCATATGTAATAAATTAAAAGCCCATATCCTAGGTTGAAAATCTAGTATAGGGCTTTATATAAATAATTAAATTGATTGCTACCTATTCCTCAATAACCAACTGACTTTCCTCATTAAAGAAAGTCTTATACCCCAAAGTAACCAATAGTATAACCGTTAATGCAACACTCCCAAGAATACCTAGCATAATGGCTATTTGATATTCGATAGCAGTGGTAGGTGCTGTGCCAGACAATATTTGTCCCGTCATCATCCCCGGTAAAAACACAATCCCCATACCCACCATAGAATTAATTGTTGGAAGTATAGCAGAATCAAAGGCGTTGTCCACGATTGCCTTAGTAGCCATCTTGGGAGTCGCACCTAGCATTAAAGCGGATTCAACAAGATGCTTTTGCGTATTCATACCATCTACTAGTCTTGATACTCCCAATGAAATCCCTGTCATTGAATTACCTATGAACATACCAGCGATAGGTATAAAGTATCTAGGATTATACCAAGGAGTGATATTCACTACAACAAATAAGAAATAGGTAAGACTTGATAATGTGCCAAATAGCATGGAAACAGCAATAATTCTTTTAAAGGATTTTGATAGTTTCGTTTTCGCTCTTTTATATATATTATGGATTGCAAATACTTCCATAAATGATATCGCCAATATTGTATAGACTGGATTAGCATTTTTAAATAAATAAACCAGAATATAACCGGTTAATATAAGTTGAACTGTCATTCTAACAGAAGAAATTAGTATTTCTTTTTCTCTGGAAATGCCCCTTGCTCTTACAATAAATAGTAAGATTACAATAAAAACATATGCAGCAACAATTTGCATCAATTTTAAATCTATTACTCCATCCATCGGCTAAACCTCCCCTTCATCAATGAGCATGCCATTTTTGATTTCAATAATTTGATCAGAAAAGTGATGGGCTACTTTTTTAGAATGAGTAACCATAATCAGCGTCTTATTATTATCTTTTGTATATTTTACCAAGGCCTCAAAAATCAAATGCTCTGTATCTTCATCTAGTGCAGAAGAAGGCTCATCTAACAATAGAACTTCAGGCTTTAGTAGAATTACCCTTCCAAGTGCTACTCTTTGTTTTTCTCCACCAGATAGTTTATCTGCATCTTCGTTTAAATCTTTTTTTAAATTCACAAGCTTTAATATTTCTATTAATTCATCATCTGAAACAAATGTCTTTTCAGCAAATTTCAGGCCAATCAATAGGTTGTCTTTTATGCTACCAGAAAAAATAGCAGGTGATTGTGGAAGCATAACAACATTTCTTCTTAGTTCAATAGAATTAATATCCTTAAGTGATTGATTGTCATAAAAAACTTCTCCACGATCACAGCTGATCAATTTATTTAAAAGTCTAAGGATAGTAGTTTTTCCACTACCACTTTCGCCGATAATACAAGTGATTTTGTTTTTGGGGATCTGAAGTGCTTTAATATCGATAATGTCTTTATATTTAACATCTTTAAGTACAAACATAAAAATGTCCTCCTTGTAATTAGTCTTTAATCTCTTTAAATAATTCATAGGCTTTTTTTCTTGCTTCTTCTAAAACAATATTACCCAGTTCGGTTATTTTGTAGTATTTTCTAATTTTTCCATCAACAGTAATTACCTCTTTCTGCAATAATGCGCTTTTTTGCATGCTGTGAAGTAAAGGATATAATGTTCCGGGACTCATATTATAGCCATGCTCCTTAAGCTCTTCTATCATCCAAGCACCATAAAAGGGGTTCTTTTTTGCATGATGAAGTATATGAATTTGAATAAAGCCTAAGAAAAATTTTCTTAAAATTTGGTCTTGCATTTTTATTCTCCTCTGTATATAATTAACATATCGAAAGTCGATATCAAGTTACGATATTAATATAACATATTTATTTATCTTTTTCAATAGTCTTTATTTTAGTATATACCTAACAATGAAAATGAAAGATAAACTTAAAAAAAGGGTAGAATAAACAAGGAAAGCGAGGTATTTTATGAAAGAAATAATTTTATATTTCCTTAAGATAGGGTTATTCGGATTTGGTGGACCCATGGCACATATCGCTATGATGGATGATGAATTGATTGAAAAACGAAAGTGGGCTTCAAAGGAAGAATTTTTAGATGGCTTAGCAGTTTGTAATATGCTACCAGGACCAGCATCAACACAATTAGGAATATATATGGGATACGTAAGAGGTGGGGTATTAGGTGGAATTTTGGCAGGAATAGCTTTTATTTTACCGGCTTTTTTAATAATCACGTTACTAAGCTTCTTATACTTCAACTACGGAGCAATTCCTCAAGTAAAAGGTATACTATATGGAGTAAATGCAGTAGTAATTGCATTGATTAGTTCTGCACTTTATAAAATGGGTAAGAAGTCTATTGATGATGTGAAAGGTACTTTAATATTTATTGGAAGCGCTCTTCTTATTTATCTAGTTAAGGTAAATATGATTCTGGTATTGATTGTCGGAGGTATACTAGGGATTTTGATTTATTATAAAAGTCAAAATAGTAAAATAAATTGTTTCATAGCTGTTCCTTTCGTTGCATTGGATTCAAGGCTACTGAGACTATTCGCCTTTTTTATTAAGGTGGGCTCATTTATTTATGGTGGAGGCTTAGTCGTCATACCTTTTATTGAACAAGAAGTAGTAGAAAAACTAGGGTGGATGACCCAACAAGAATTTTTAACAGGAATTTCTTTTGGACAAATTACACCTGGCCCAGTAGTGATTACCTCTGCTTTTATCGGCTACAAGGTATACGGTGTATTAGGAGCATTTGTTGCAAGCTTTGCAATTTTCCTGCCATCCTTTGCTTTTATTTTAATTGCGGCGCCCTATTTAAAAAAAGTAAAAAATATTCCATGGGTAAAAGCATTTCTAAAAGGAATCAATGCAGCAGTTATAGGAACTATTTTAGCATCAATACTAACCTTAATTCCGAATGCCTTAATTGATATATGGACTATTTTGATTGCTGTAGGTGGATTTATCGCATTATGGAAGTTTAAAGTTAATGTGTTTTATTGTGTAGGGGCTGCAGCAATACTAGGAGTAATTATCACTAATTTTATATAGTCATAAATGTAAAAAAGTGATATGATTATTCTACAAAAGAGTAAAATATGAGGAGGATACTATGAAAAAAATAAGAATATCAGCAACACTACTTATTATCATGCTTTTAATTACTATGCTAGGGGCCTGTAACAAGGACCAAAAAACCAAGCCTACAATGGATGAACCTGAGGAAGAAAAGAGTGAAGAAAAATTAGTAATTGATAAGGAAGACTATCCCGTTGTTGATGGTTCAACCGCTACGATACCATTATCTTTAGCGGCTTATATGCAGCTAACAGGTGCTGCCGCTGAAGAAGCGGAGGTAGCAATAAAACATACTAGAACAAGCAATTCATATGTTCGACTAATGAATAAAGAGGTTGATCTTCTAATTGTATATTCAGCACCTGAAAGCATTCAACAAGAGATAGACAAAAGCAATGTTAAACTAAACATCAAACCAATTGGCAAAGATGCATTGGTATTTATTACAAATGAATCAAATCCAGTTGAGGGGCTGACAACTGAGCAGATTAAGGATATTTATAATGGAAACATTACGAACTGGTCAGAGGTGGATGGCGAGGATCTGGATATTATTGCATTCCAACGACCAGATGAATCAGGTAGTCAAGCTCTTATGAAGAGCTTAGTCATGAAGGATGAGAAAATGTCTGATGCGCCAACCTTTCAAAAGCCAGCTGAAATGGGAATGCTAATAGATGCCCTTGTGGAATATAACAACGAAGCCAATGCAATTGGCTATTCAGTATTTTATTATGCAAATTATATGTATGATCAACCAGGGCTTAAATTTATAGCGGTGGATGGTGTTATACCTGAAAATGATACGATTCAATCAGGAAAATATCCACATGTTAAGGATTTCTATGCTGTCATAAGAGAAGAAGAAGACAAAGACTCAACTACATATCAAGTATTTGAGTGGCTAACTTCTAAGGATGGACAACAACTCATTAGCGAAAATGGTTATGTAAGTATGGAATAGAAAAGGGAGGGTACCTGTGTGAAGAGAATTGCATGTTTTATTATACTAATTAGTATGACACTTGTTTCATTTAGTGGATGTAAAAAAGACTTTTTAGAAAGCTTTAAGGATGTTGAAGAATCCACAAAGAAATCAACGCAGGAAAATGTAACAAAAACAGCGGTATATTCCTATAAAACACCAATACTTAAGAAAAGCTTATTAAAGATGGATGAAGTATTTCTTTTGGGAAATGATTTGACTGTTATTTCTGAAGGTATTTATTATAATCAGTATTTTGATAATCTTTACATAATAAGTGGTAAAGGTGAGTTGATTAAGCAATTTCAGAATGTGGAGTTGCTAGGTCAACCAGGGATATTGAATGTCAATAAAAATCTATACATGGGAACTTATACGAATGAAGGTTATCTTTATGGATTATATGATTTCAAAAAACTCGATTGGAGTATTAAGCCCCAATACAGCAATATGATTCCCATATCAGAAAATTTTTACAAAGTAATTGATCAAGATGAAAATAGCGGCGTTATAAATAGTGAAGGTAAGGTCATAATCCCATTTAAATATCCTTCTAATTACAGCTTTAGGATGGCTGAGGATTATTTTATTTGTAGTAGTTATGAGGAGAACCAAGTTCTTATACTTGAAGAGGGAGGTAAAGTTATAACCATAATAGAGGGTTGTGATGCTGAGGCAATCGGTAACAATTTATTGGTTTATCATATTGATGGTAACAACTCATTATATGACCTTCAAGGAAAGCCAGTTTTTGATAATCTATCACAAGAATACTTTTTTGACAGCTATTATAAAAAGATAGTAGAGCATGAAGGGAATCATTATCGTATTTATAATGAAGATTTAAGGATGCTTTGTGAGCTTCAATTAAAAGAAGGTCAAGAATTATATACCCAAGAGAACTTCTTTACTGTAAATATAGAAAATAATGGAGCATATATCCAAGAGTATTATGATTATGATGGAAATTTATTGACAGATGAAAGTGGCAAACCATTTACGCATGTGTATTCCAGTTATTTATATTCAAGGCAAAATACAACTACAAATATTTTGGATACGAAAACGATGAAACACATTACTTTACAAGAATCGATAACCGATGATATGTCAATTGTTGAAATTGGAAAAGGGTTTTTTGGAATTACCAACTATACAAATGATTACTATAGAATGAACATTTATAATGATCAGGGTGAGAAACTACCATCTAAAGAGTTTGAATGGGCATATACGTTTGGTGATTATATTGTTGGAACCAGTGAACCCGAATACATCTATGATTACAACTTCATATGTACTATAATAGACTTTAAAGGAAAGGTTTTATATGAATCAAGTGACCGTGAGAATATATCACCTGTTTCAGATTCAATATTATTTGCCAAACGTGGTAATTTTATTGGTATAATAGATATGGATGGTAAATGGATATTTAAAACTTTTCTAGCTAATGAATGATGTTTCACTATACCCGTTTTTCTTGATAACGATAGTATTACATATGCAATTGGAAAAGCGGCGGATATATGTCAAAGGTTTAATTTTACGTAGCCGTTTTTCTTGATAACTAAGATAGTATTATATATGCAATTGGAAAAGCGGCGGATATATGTCAAAGGTTTAATTTTACATAGCCGTTTTTCTTGATTCAATGAAAACAGAGGTGATGATCTATGAGAGTGCTTGTAGTTGATGATGATAAATTGAATTTGAAAGTAGCAGATGGTTTTTTGAAGAATTGTTTCACAGATTATTATGTCATTCTTTGTCAAGAACCGACAAAGGTAATGGGCATTTTAGAGGCAGAAAATATTGACATTCTTTTGCTTGACATTATAATGCCTGAACTAAGTGGTATAGATTTATTAAGACAAATAAGAAGCAATGATTTCTATCGTGATATTCAAGTTATCATGTTGACCTCGCTTAATGACAAGGATAGCTTTAAAGCCTGTTTTGAGTTAGGCGCAAACGATTATATTTTGAAGCCCATAGATATAACAGAATTTCAAGCTAGGTTACATGCCGCAGAAAAGGCAAGAAATAATACACGTATGTTAAGAGAAATGTTAGATATGATGAAAGAACAAAATAATGAACTGAAAACAGTAAATTCATTGCTTAAGGATACCCAGTTTCATTTAATTCAATCAGGAAAGATGTCTGCTATTGGTGAGTTAGCCACCGGTGTTGCCAATGATATTAATGCACCGATTGGTGATGTTTACAATCAATTAAAGGAATTATCGGGTTATCATAAAATAGTTAAGGATTACATTGACTTTAGTACAGATAGTCTTGATAAGATAGCGAGTAGAGTTGAAGATGAAGATACCTTAAAAATAATTGAAGCGGTGAGGAATAAGCATTCGAAATTAAATATGAAAGACGTCACAAAAAATGTTGACTCAATTGTGGAAGAATCCCAAAAAGACCTCACATGTGCATCAGAGATAGTTCAATCTCTTCTAAACCTTTCGTGGATTAACCCGCAAAAGAATAATGCCAGGTGTAGGATAGACAAACTAATTGAACAAGTACTACTAGTGATTAGAAATGAAGCTAGTAAGGTTGTAGAAATAACTAATTTGGTTCCAGAACTCTCAGAGGTGTATTGTAACCAAGGAGAAATAGGTCAAGTAATTCTTAATATTGTAATAAATGCTGTACAGGCTATTAAACATGAGGAAAAAGAAGGATTAGGTCATATCTATTTCAATGGGTATGAAGAGGAAAACTATATTAGCATAAGGATATATGATGATGGACCAGGAATACCACGAGAAAATTTAGATAAAATTTTCAAGCCATTTTTTACTTGTAAGGAAGGGCAAGGAACTGGTCTCGGTCTTAGTATTTCCTATGATATCATTGTGAATAAACATAAGGGTATGATATATGCTGAAAGTGAACTTGAAAAAGGAGCTGCATTTATAATTAAGCTCCCTAAAGTAACAAATTAACTGGAGTGAAATTGATGAATAATTATGAAAATAAAGTAAAAAGAGAAATGCTTATTTGGGAAAAGGAACTGCTAAAGAACCCTAGTTTATCAAGCCGGTTTGCAAAAGGCTTACAAAACAGAGTAAATAATATGATCCCAGCTAATATACATCAAATTGTAACGCAAGCAATCAAAAGGATGGTTAAGGTTGTCCTTTTTGGTTTTGAGTTTATGAGTAAAAAGCCTTTGAGGGGTACTACAATTGCTCATAGAGAAAAAAAGGTATTAGAAAAAATTGATCAATATAAAACGTTAGCAATAGCGAGTGGATTTGGTACAGGAGCTGGAGGTATTTTTATTGGTATGGCAGATTTTCCAATATTATTGTCTATAAAAATGAAATTCTTGTTTGAAGTTGCAAGCTTATATGGTTTTGACGTTAAGAACTATAAAGAGCGTGTTTTTATTCTTTATGTTTTTCAGTTAGCATTTTCAAGTCAGCAATCTAGACAAGAAGTTTATAAGAAAATTGTGAACTGGGAAGAATATGCAAAAAGTCTCCCTACGAAGGAAGATATATTTGACTGGAGATCTTTTCAACAGGAATATAGAGATTATATTGATTTTGAAAAAATGCTTCAATTGGTTCCGGGTATAGGTGCTGTTGTAGGTGCATATGCGAACAATAAGCTTATGAAGCAACTTGGAAATGTAGCCATGCAAGCCTATAGATTAAGGCTATTAGGTTCACCAAATACAACTATAGAGCATACTATAATTACAGAGAATTAATTGGGGATGTTAATTGGGTGAAAGAACGTTTTGTTAAAATTGCAAGAGTACTCTGGATGCTGCTCTTTGCAAATGTGCTAGTTGCAGTGTTGAAAATCTTTGTTGGTAGTATTACCAATAGTGTGAGTATGACAGCGGATGGATTTCATTCATTATCAGATGGTTCATCAAATGTTATCGGTTTAATCGGGATAAAAATTGCTTCAAAGCCAGTGGATGAAAGTCATCCTTATGGACATAGAAAGTTTGAGACGTTATCGGGACTTTTTATATCTGGTATGTTATTTTATATTGCTATAAAGACAATATATGGAGCGATTATAAGATTTGCATATCCTAAAGCACTAAACATTTCTATAGGAAGTGTTGCTGTATTACTTATAACAATTGGTATTAATCTAGCAGTTTCGATTTATGAATACAAAAAAGGATTAATGCTTAACAGTGAAGTTCTAATTTCGGATGCGATTCATACAAGAAGTGATATTTTTATTTCAATAGGTGTTCTTATATCACTACTAAGTATTAAGCTAGGCTTGCCTCCGATGGTGGATTCCATTGGTTCAATGGTAGTTGCGATTTTTATTATTCATGCTTCTTATGAAATATTTATATCTACAAGCAGTATTCTAGTTGATAAAAGCGTGATAGACGAACATACCCTCAAACAAATCGTTATGAGTTATTCTCAGGTAAAGGAAGCTCATAAGATTAGAAGTAGGGGGAAAAAGGACGATGTTTTTATAGATATGCATATTTTAACTGATCCTGAAATGAGTATAGAAGAGTCGCATACACTCATGCATATAATTGAAGAAAGATTTAAAGAAGATTTAAATAGTAATATTCAACTGATTGTTCACTTTGAACCGTTTTATATTAAGAATTTGTCCACGTAGAAAAAATAAATTATATATAATCGATTCATTTCTTGTACCAAACAGAAGTCATATAGAATAAGATAAACTAAGACTTGTAATGAGGTAAAGAAATGGCTATGAATGATGACTTGTATTATGATTATGAAGGTTATGACGATTTTGACGATTATGATGATTATGAAGATTATGACCAAATAGAAAGCATGCAACGCGTACCTGATATTGATGATTATCCAGATCTTCCATTTGATCAACGTAGAAGAAGGCGTCCTAGAAGAAGGCCACCAATTGGAAATATTCCAGGAAGACCACCTCAAGGCCTACCACAAGGACCACCCCAAGGACCTCCGGGATCACCTTCTGGTTCTATGCCACAAGGACCACCTCCGAGTAGGATACCAAGAAGATCCCTTGGTGGACCTAGTTTATATGCTGTTGATCCAGGAGCTATTTGGAATTGTAGATATAAATACACTTATATATGGCTTGAGGATGGACGTAGTTTTTGGTCATGGTTGGTTTTCGTTGGAAGAAGATCCGTTGCTGGCTATCGTTGGATAGGTTATGGTTGGGTATATTTTGGAACTGATTTAGATAATATTTCGGATTTTGTTTGTTATTAAAATAAGATTAATTGAGAAGGCCAGTAAAACGGCCTTCTTGCTTTTTTTATTTTACTTAGCTATAATAATGGTATACAGATGGTTGTGAGGTGATGCATTTTGGACTTAGAAATGAATATGAATCTTGCTCAAGAACAGAGACTACTAATGACTCCACAGCTTGAATACTCGCTGAAAATACTGAAAATGAATAACGAAGAACTACTTGAACTTATTGATGAAGAGGTTCAAGCTAATCCAATACTTGAATACGCGGAGAATACTTCAAAGCCAAGTCGAAACATGAAAGATTCAATCAAAGATACAAGCTACTATGATGAATATGGGACAGCCAACTTTAATGAAGAGAATGATGAATTTAACTATATAAATTCTATACCGGATGCTTCAAGCTTAAAACCAAGCTTGGTGCAACATCTTTTGCTCCAACTTCATACAGAAAAGATTTCCGGCATAATGATGGAATTATGTGAATTTATCATTGAAAGTATTGATTCAAACGGATATTTTACCATGAATGAAAAAGAAATAAAACAAGTGATTCCTAGTACTTCTAAAGAGATTTTGAGAGCAATTGAGTTGGTTCAAAGCTTTGATCCTCCAGGAGTGGGTGCAAGAAATCTTAAGGAATGTTTACTGCTTCAAATTGTAAGGAATAATATGAAGGATAGAAATCTAATTATAATGGTAGATAACTATCTAGAAGATATTGCAGCGAATAGAATCCCTTATTTATCTCAAGTATTAGGACTAGAAATTCCACGGATAAATCAGTTAATTGCTATGATTAAAGGTTTGGATCCTAAACCCGGAAGCAGATTTTCTTTAGAAATAGCTAGATATATTAAACCAGATGTTGTAGTATGCAAAAATGATGATCAGTTTGAAGTAATGATAAATAAAGAACAGCTTCCGAATCTTAATGTCAGTACATATTACAGTGGTCTATTAACAAATAGAAAACAGCTTAATTCTGAAGAATATAGTTATATAAATAAAAACTATACTAGCGCTACATGGTTGATGCGTTGCATAGAGCAACGATTGAATACATTAGAGAGAGTAACTTCTGCTATAGTGCTTCATCAAATTGCATTTTTTGAATTTGGGAAAAAGCATTTGATGCCTTTGACATTAAAAGAAATTGCTTATGAGCTCGATATTCATGAATCAACAGTAAGTAGGGCCGTCAATGAAAAATATCTATTGTGTCAATGGGGAGTATATGAACTAAAATATTTCTTTTCTAGTAAAACAATTAGAGCGGCAAATGGCGAGGATGTCTCTTCATCAAATGCAAAGCTTGTTTTGAAAGAAATCATTGATGAGGAGGATAAATCGAATCCTCTAAGTGATACAACAATATGTAAAATTTTACAAGAAAAAGATATCTTTATTTCTAGAAGAACAGTTGCAAAATATCGAGCTCAACTTAAGATTCCAACGATGGACTTAAGAAAACATTTTAATAATGGGTAAAAATTGACAACAAATAACTTGGTTGATATATATTACCCTAACATCGGAAAGTACTGGTTAGAATTAATCATGTATAGTAATAAAAGCTGGCATGCTTATTGCTTACTTAATATCATTATGACTCACAAAGAGAAGAGGACAAAGGATATGATGATACAAAATATAACAAGAAAAGTCATAATAAACCATGAAAAAGGGCTGCATGCTAGGGTTGCAGCTATGATTGTGCAAAAAGCTGAAGAATTGCAAAAAAAATATAATGTTATCTTTAAGGTGAAAAAAGGTGCCTATAAGGAAGTGCCACTGAGCAGTATACTATTATTGATATCAATGAAAATCAAAGCAAAGGATGAAATTGAAATCATTACTAGTGGCGAGGATGTTAAAATTGCGACTCAATTGATGGGGGATTTTTTGGAAAGTGATTTTGTCTATGATCAGAGTTCCATTAGCAAGGTAGACATTCTTCTACAAGACAACATATTAACCGCAGAGAATATCTTCAGCAATATGGCAAATGGATTGTTAGCGATTGATGAAAATGATGTAATTATTATATTTAATCAAGAAGCAGAGCGAATGTTTGGTATGACCTCGGATGATGTGATTGGCAAAAATATTCAACAAGTATTTCCGGATTCTAAACTTCCTCAAATAAGTAGCACTAAAACATCTGAAATTGGATATACACAACAAATTCGCAATTACACAGTAGTCACAAGTAGCACACCAATCCTTGTTGAAAATGAAAGTAAGGGTGCTATAAGCATTTTTGAAGATATCTCTAAGCTTGTAAATATTTCTTGGCAATTAATAGAAATAAAGGAGTTAAAAGAAAAATATCAACTCATTTTAGAATCTGTTCAAGATGGCATTTGTGTATTAGATGAAAAAGGTGAGATCACTTATGCAAATGCTTCTTATGTACGAATTACAGGTCAAGAATTAGCCAATCTAACTGGTAAGAATATAGTTGATGTATCGCCAAGCGGAGATAGAGTGAAGGTGCTTAAAACAGGTGTGCCTATCTTAGGAAGCATTCGCACAAAAGAAAATGGAGTAGTAGTTGTAGCAAATGTGAATCCAATTATTGTTGATGGGCAGATTTTAGGGGCAATTTCAGTAATCAAAGATATTACGGAGGTTCAAGACCTAGCAGAAAAACTTAATCAAATGTCCGCAAAAGCAGAATATTTGCAAGAAGAGCTCATTCGAACTAAAAAATTAGGGCCTGCATTTGATGGTATTATCGGTATTAGTGGAAAAATATTTGATTCTATGGCTATAGCAGCAAAAGCTTCGATGAGTCACTATACTGTTTTGGTACGTGGTGAGAGTGGAACAGGAAAAGAACTGATTGCTGAAGCGATTCATTATTCTAGCGATAGAAGTAATGAACCCTTTATACGTGTTAATTGTGCAGCTATTCCACCAACGCTGCTGGAAAGTGAGCTTTTTGGGCATGAAAAAGGAGCTTTTACTGGAGCCTTTAAAACAAAGCTTGGCAGATTTGAACTTGCGAATAAAGGAACCATTTTTTTAGATGAAATTGGCGAGATGGATAAAAGTATGCAGGTTAAGTTACTAAGGGCAGTTCAAAAGAAGGAGTTTCAAAGAGTAGGTGGAGAAAGAACAATAAAAGTTGATGTTAGAATCGTCGCAGCGACCAATCAAAATTTAGAAGAATTGGTTAAAACAGGTGATTTCAGAGAAGATTTATATTATAGATTAAATGTAATTCCTATTTGGCTACCACCCTTAAGAGAAAGAAAAGAAGATATTCCTGTACTTGTTGAATACTTTGCACAGAAAATATGTGATGAATTAGGTAAGGAGAAGGTGCAGATTGACAAAGCAGCTATCAATGCGCTGTTTTACTATAATTGGCCAGGCAATATAAGGGAATTAGAAAATATTATGGAAAGAACAATCATTCTATTAGATGATAATACAATAAGGCTAAATAACCTGCCTAAATACATCTATGAAAATGGCAACAACTCCAATGCAGTAGATGAAGTATTGGCTTTATCAGAGCTATTAACCTGGGAAGAATATGAAAGAATAATCATTGAAAAGGCATTAAATAAATATACAAGCTTTAATGCTGCGGGTAAGGCTCTGGGGTTAACACACAATACAATTTCTTCCAAGGCGAAGAAATACAATCTTGTGAAAGAATAATTGCTGGCACACTTCTTGCTTATTAGATTATTATTGATTCATAATCTTAATAAGGAGGCGATTGCAGCATAAACAATATTACCGATAAATGGTAATACATAAATAATGGAGGGATAAAAATGGCAGCAACAATTAATAGCTTTATTAATTCAATCAATGACGAGCTAAACAAAAACAAGGAATACTTAACGGAGTTGGATGGGGCAATTGGAGATGCAGATCATGGAATCAATATGGCTAGAGGCTTCAATGCTGTAGTATCAAAAGTAACAGACGAAGATACAGATATTGGATTAACACTGAAAAAAATTGGTATGACTTTAATTTCTACAGTTGGAGGTGCATCTGGTCCGTTATATGGAACAGCATTCATGAAAGCAGGTAGTGAATCCCTTGGTAAGACAACACTTGATGCTGAGGAAGTTGTGAAAATGCTTACTGCGGCATTAAATGGAATTAAGGATAGAGGAAAAGCCGTTAAGGGCGAAAAAACGATGATCGATGCGATTGAACCTGCATTAGAGGCAATTCAAGTAGGAATAGAAAAGGGTGCATCACTTGTACAATGTCTTGAACTGGCTATTGAAGCGGCAGAAGCAGGAATTGAATATACGAAGACTGTAAGAGCAACAAAAGGTAGAGCAAGCTATTTAGGAGATAGAAGCATAGGACATCAAGATCCTGGAGCGACATCCTCGTTGATTATACTTCAAGCAGTAACTAATCATTATAAATCAAAAGTTTTGGAGGTCTAATATGGTAGGTATCGTTATTGTATCTCATAGCTTTAAAGTTGCCGAAGGCATTAAAGAGCTAGCTATGCAGATGGCTGGCCCAGAACAAAAAATCATTGCAGCTGGAGGCATGGATGATGGTAGTATTGGAACAGACGCTGTCAAAATTTGTGAAGCGATTCAAAGTGCTGACAGTGGCAAAGGTGTGGTAATATTGGTTGACCTCGGTAGTGCAGTTTTAAGTTCTAGCATGGCAATTGAGTTATTACAAGAAAGTGGAGCAAATATTGAGGTGGTCATAGCAGATGCACCGGTTTTAGAAGGAGCTATAAGTGCAGCAGTTCAGGCATATATTGGTAGTAATATAAAAGAGGTTGTTGAAGCTGCTGAGCTAGCACGTGAAGTGTTGAAACTATTGTAAGAAAAGAAGGATAGAATATGAAAATAAAAAAGACTATAGTTGCCTGGAGGTATGTACATGAAAGAAGCTAAATTTATGATTGGAAATGCTTTGGGCATACATGCTAGACCAGCTGCGGAAATTGCTAAAATAGCATCACAGTTTGAAAGCATAATAACCCTTTTTGGAAATGATAGAAAGGCGAATGCGAAAAGTTTATTAATGATTATGTCAATGGGTGTTAAAAATAGCCAAGAATTAACAGTTTCTACTGATGGAAAGGATGAAAATGAGGCAATCGAGGCTCTAAGTCAGCTTATTTCTAATAATTTTTATGAAAATTAGAGGTGTTTGAATGGAATATCAAGGAAAAAGTGTTGTTGAAGGAATTGCACTAGGGACAGTACAGTATATTCAAGACTCTTTTGATGAAATACTTCAAGAATATGTAATAGAAGATCAAGAGCATGAGAAATTGAAGTATGTACAAGCGCTATCTGAGGCAGCTAAACAACTAAGAGTAATCGTTACGAATGCAAAAGAAGCTAACAACAAGGAACAAATCGAAATTATGGAAGCTCATTTATTTATGCTACAAGATCCTATGCTTGATGATAGTATAAATCTACAAATTGAAGCAGGTGAATCAGCACCAAAGGCTATAATAAAGGCATCAGATGAGCTGGCAAATATGTTAGAAAACTTAGAGGATGCTTATTTAAGAGAACGAGCTGCAGACGTTAAAGATGTTGGTAAAAGGCTTCTTAGGAGAATTCTTAATATAGAAGAACCTAAAATTGACCAAGAAGGAATCATTTTATGTGGTGAAGATATTGAACCATCCCTCATTGCAAATCTTTCATCAGATCAAGTGTCAGGAATTGTTATGGGAAGTGGAAGTTCAACATCCCATGCAGTTATTATAGCGAAAGCAAAAGGTTTAGTGACAATAGTTGGATTAGGGACAGCAATGAAAGACTTGAAAAATGGATCAATGGCTATTATAGATGGATATAAAGGTAAGTTTATTGTAGAACCTAGTATAGAGATTATGAATGAATATCAAAAGAAGGCTGAGTTAGAAAAGCAAAGAAAAGCATATTACTTAAGCTTGGCTGATTTACCGGGAATTACCAAGGATGGCTATAAAGTTACACTTGCTACAAACATCGGAAATCCAAAAGACATTGATGATGCCTTGAAATACGGTTGTCAAGGAGTAGGCTTATATCGAACTGAATTTATCTTCATGGGGAAGAAGCAGCTACCAACTGAAGATGAGCAATATAAAGCCTATAGATATGTAGTAGAAAAGGCAAATGGACAGCTATGTGTCATACGAACAATGGATATTGGTGGTGACAAACCCCTTGAATATTTATCCATTGGAAAAGAAGAAAATCCATTTCTAGGTTGGAGAGCCATTAGAATTTGCCTAGAAAGAACAGACATATTTATGACTCAAATTAAAGCAATTCTAAGAGCAAGTGCCTATGGTAAGGTTGCAATTATGCTTCCTATGATTATTAACTTAGAAGAAATTAAACAAGCAAAAGTGTTGATTGAAAGAGCAAAGTTAGAACTCACTGAAGCAGCAGTTGCATTTGCTGAAGATGTTCAAGTAGGAATCATGATTGAAACGCCAGCAGCTGCAGTAATGGCTTCTGTTTTTGCAAAGGAAGTTGACTTTTTTAGCATAGGAACGAATGACCTTGTGCAATACACCTTAGCGGTTGACAGAGGTAACCAAAAAGTAAGTTATTTATACGATCACTTTAATATCGCGGTTATTCACTTGATTACCAAGATTGTAGAAGCTGCTCATGCAAATGGAAAGTGGGTAGGTGTATGTGGCGAAATGGCAAGTGATCCATTAGCAGTTGTGTTGTTTATGGAAATGGCTATAGATGAGCTGAGTATGAGTGCCCCATCGATACCAAAAATTAAGGAAGTAATTAGGGGTTGTAGAAGAGATGGGAAAGTTTTGGAGCAGGTTTTAAAGCTAACGGAAGCGGCTAAGATAAGAGAGTTTTTATCTACGTGTATAGTAAGTGGAAAAGCGGCAGAAGTGTAAGGAGGAATTTGATTTAGCGTAGTGGATTTTCTTTTTGTTAAGAAGTTTTAGCAAATGCAATTGGAAAAGCGGCGGAAGTGTGACGAGAATTTTAATTGCGGCGTAGCCGATTTTCCTTTCTGGCACGCTTCTTGCTAATAATATTAATGATACTATCAATAAATAGGAGGATTTATTATGAAGAAAATTATTAACCAACCAGACAATGTAGTTGATGAAATGTTAAAGGGGATTGTTGCTGCTCATCCAACATATGTAAAGAGAGTAGATGGTTTTGAGATACTTGTTAGAGCTAACAGTCCACAACCAAAGGTTGCATTAGTAAGTGGTGGTGGTAGCGGCCATGAACCTTCTCATGGGGGATTTGTTGGTAAGGGTATGTTAGATGGCGCTGTTGCGGGGGCAGTGTTTACCTCACCTACACCTGATCAAGTATTTGAAGCGGTAAAAGCAGTGAATGGTGGTAAAGGGGTTTTATTAGTTGTTAAGAATTATACTGGTGATATCATGAACTTTGAAATGGCAGCTGAAATGGCGGCTGAAGAAGGCATCCAAGTTGAACATGTTGTTGTAAATGATGACGTTGCAGTTGAAGATAGTACTTGGACAACAGGAAGAAGAGGTATCGCTGGAACAGTATTTGTACATAAAATAGCTGGTGCTAAGGCAGAAGCTGGTGGTGACTTACAAGAAGTGAAAAGAGTTGCTGAAAAAGTAATCAAAAATGTAAAATCCATGGGTATGGCACTTACAACTTGTACAGTACCTGCAGCAGGAAAACCAAGCTTTGTACTTCCAGAAAATGAAGTGGAGATTGGTATGGGTATTCACGGCGAGCCAGGTACTCATAGAGAAGTTCTTAGATCTGCAGACGAAACAGTTGATCATTTATTGGAAAAAATATTTGCTGACATAAATCCTACATCAGGAGATGAAGTAGCAGTATTGGTAAATGGTCTTGGTGGAACACCTATCATGGAACTATACGTTGCGAATTTGAGAGTAGCAAACGTATTAGGTGATAAGGGTGTTAAGATTGCTAAAACTTATGTAGGAAATTACATGACATCTTTAGATATGGCTGGATTCTCAATTTCTATACTTAAATTAGATGCTGAGTTAAAAGAATTGTTATTTGCTGCAGCAGATACGCCAGCATTGGTACAAAACTAGATTAATTGTTGATAAATAAATATATAAATTTTGAAAGGGCGATTAAGAAGGTGTTAATCGCTCTTTTTCTATAAAATGCTTATTGTGATAACCGGATGAGCATCATTGCAACATCATCGGTAAAATCCGTATGATTTGCCTTATGAATCATGTGAAAAGCATAGAAAATCTCTTCTAAAAATTCTTCCGGATTAGTTAAGAGGGCTTTTTTTAAGTATCCTGCCAGAGAGAACACTTTATTCCATCCGGTAAAATCCGTTCCTTCTCCGGAGCAAAACAGCCCGTCCGTATAAAGAAATATAAAATCGTTCTTTTTTAGCTGTATTTGTTCTGTCTCAAATTCAACGTCTTCCATCATTCCTATCAGAAAACCGTTTTGGTGAATTTCTTCAAACTGTTCTATTTCATTAACATAAATCATTGGATATGGCTGGCCGGCGTTTGCATAGTACAACATGTTGTTTTCTATAATCCCTACAAACGCAGTAAAAACAACATAATGATCCTTACCTGCAAAATCAAAATACTGAAAGATGGAATTGTTCATATCCTCTAAGATTTCATGAGGCAAAATCCCCTTTTTTTCTATGCTTTTTCGATATAGAATTTTGATCATCGAAGAAGCCATTCCGGCAGCAATTCCATGTCCGGTTACATCTGCAACCATAAAATGAATTCTTCCATCACTTTCTACGCAATCGAAGAAATCCCCTCCTATTCCGAGGGAAGGATGATATTTTATAAACAAATCTACTCCCTTAAAACTATTGGATTTTGGCAACATAATATTGGCAAAGGCATTGGCATTTTTCAATTCCTCATGAATATGTTTGTTCAGCTCAATAATAATTTGATTTTGTTCATACATTATCAATGCATTTTTTGCTTTTAATGGCAGGATAATATTCATATCATTTGTTGAAAGAGGTTTTGTAAAATAATCCACTGCGCCTTTATTTAACGTGTCTTCTATGGACTTTATTTCTGTGATGGCGCTGTTTACGATAACCGGAATATCTTTGTGCTGCTCATTTTGTTTTAATCTGGTTAAGGTTTCATAACCGTCTAAGACCGGCATAATTAAATCCAAAATAATCAAATCCACTTGGACCAGCTCAACAATATCCAACACTTCTTGCCCATTGACTGCTTCTTCAAAAACAATATCCTCTAAGCTTTGTGCTAATATGTTCTTTATCAGCAATCGATTCATTGCCGCATCATCTGCTATCAGAATGCGATACTTCATGTTACTTTTCCCTCCGGTTGCTACTGCGTGATTTTGCTTTTTATAAAGTGCCAGCTTTCTGTTACACTTATTTAGCATTGCCATTTCTTAGGTTTTATCTTTTGCACTCTTTATATCAGCTTTGCATATCAAAAAACTTGTCAAGCTTCATCAGCTTGAATAAGCATTGAACATCTTCGTTGGCGCCTGCCACACAAAAGTTTTTTTCTATTGCTTTCATTTTTTTGTACATACCGATTACAAAGGTCACTCCGGCAGAATCGATATTATTTGTTAGGGCCAGATTTAAAATACATTCATCATATGCCCCAGGTTCAGGTAGTAATTCCTCCAGATTCTGATTGTACTGAGGGATTTTATTCGCTGTTAATCCTTCTGAAATTGTAAAAATAACTCTTTTTCCTTCTATTGTTTTTTTCATTTTGTTATTCCTCCTGACTTAAGTCTAGTACAACCTTAACCTGATTGCCTGATACACTGACGCTTAATGCCATTTCCATAAGTAATTGATATCCCCTGTTTCTGTCTCTTAGAATTGTATCCACATCTTCAGAATCAAATACCTGATTTGGTAAAATGATTCCTTCGCCTTCGTCAGTTACTTCCAGTATCAGATAAGGGGATTCTTTTATGATACGGCACAGGACCTTTTTACCAGGAGCAAATTTATTGCCATGTTCTACTGCATTATTCATAATTTCTCTCAGCAAAAAATTGATTTTAAATACTATTTTTTTGTCCAGCAATGACCATTGTGCCGTTAATAATTGAAGTATTTCTTCAACAGCTTCATGGACTGCCTGAAAAGAAGATTCAATATTCTTCTCATATACAATCATTCTGATCACCTCGTTGAATTATTTTAACAGGTAAAAGACAGCGGCAGTAATAATAGTTGGCAAGAGTGCGTACTTTAATAAAAGACCTGACGAAATACCATTGTCGAAATATTTTTTTAAAATCGATTGTCCAACTGGATTCGGTGCATTGGCGATTAATGTCAATCCCCCGCCTGTAATCGCACCTGTAACAATTGCATATTTGAGTTCATCCGGAAAATCCGTGACCAATGTGCTTAAATAGGTTATTGCTGCATTGTCATTGAAAGCCGTCAGAACAATTGCTGTCAAATTCAACCCCAGTTCCGGCAGACTTCCCAATAATGGTGCAATCCACCATCCTTGAAGCGTACCATGAATCATTAAACCTGCAAGGAAAAAAGCAACCAATAGAGGTGGTTTCAAATCTAAACGGTTTTGGTAAAAAGAAGTCACCTGATAAAACCCTAAAAAGAATAGAAATCCTGCCAAAAATAAAACTGGTTCATGAGCATTCACTACTGTCCATATCAAAAAGACCAAATGAACGATGATTATCCAAGACGGCACAAAATCTTCCCGTTGGTCCCAGTTAGGATCCATATAGAGCGGTCTTTTGTGTTCCGGCAAAAGCCCTGGAATTGTTCTGCACATTTGCTCGTATTTAATCCCGTTAAATTTTTCATCAATTGCATTTTCAATATCATAGAGCTCACATTCTTCGGGGGTAAGCTTTTCTTTTGCCAACTCTTTAATATTCTCTTGAAGAATCACACTATATGCATCCAGCTCACTGGAAAAAGAAACCCTTTTATCTACAATTTGTTCAAACTGTTCAAAGCTTTCTTCAAGTTCTTTTTTACTGATAAACAGTTTTTGAATATATCTTTTATACAAATAATTATCATATGCACTTTTTAGTTGCTTCAAATCATTTTTTAATAATAGATAATAAGTTGTCGTGGAAAAAACAATTGCAAGTACTGCCTTCCATCCAAAGTTCATCACCATAAAGGCCATATCCCAATTCCATACTTCAGCCACCATCAAAATAGGCGGTGCTGCAAAGTTGGTTAATACCCCGCCAATTGATACGTTGACAAAGAGCAGTGCAAGTGTCACATATTTCAATTTATTGGAAGGATTTAAACTGTAAAATTTATCTGCTAGCAAAAAAGCTCCGATTGTCATTGCCGCCGGTTCTGTAATGAAAGAACCTAGCAATGGAGCTAGAATCAGAATTGTCAGCCACCAAGCTTCTAACGTGTTTCCAAATAGCTTTACCACTCTGCTCAATAGGATTTCAAAGAACTTAATGACTGGCCTGCTTGAAGCTATATTCATCACGACAATAACAAACAAAGGCTCAGAATAATGTAGTGAATTCACATAATGTACAAAAGTGCCCCAATCATAGTAAAAAGCAATAGCACCAGCCAGTATAACAGACCAGAATCCAAAAACAACTTCAACTTCTCCCAAAAGATGCAATAAACTTGCAGGAATGGAATGAGAATTCTTTTCTTTTAATCCCTGCTTAATCAGCGATTGATAGTGAACTTCTAAATGATGGGCTTTTTTTTGAAAGAGACTGGTCAGCATTGTATGCAGAATAGCCATAAAAAATATCAGTGTTGCAAGAACATTAAAAGGTTCTTCTTTTACACGATGTTTTATGATCTGGGAATACTGTTTTAGATGTTTATCGGCATAGGATTCCTGAGATTTGGGAAATGTATTGATTTCTGGGCTTTCATGAGAGGTAGAATTTATCGTGGTCTCCTTTTCCTGGCCATAAACGGTTAATGATATAAATCCAATGATTAAGAAACACAGAAAAAGCAAAACTCTTAATTTTTGACTGATGTACTTTGACATATATTCGCTCCCTTTTATCTGAATTTCAATCTCTTTTCCAAATTCCTTATCCCCGGACCTTGCTCTCAAATGCTAAAAATCATTTCTTTTATTGTACCATTTACTTTGAGAATTTTCCATGATATCTTTGTGTTTTTGAAATTTTCTGTTTCCGTTTCATAACAAGAGTAATACAGTGGGGGAGTTATCATAGAAGGGTTAAAATCGTAGGATTCATAAAACCTTTACCATAGGAACAGACAATTTGAATTCGCCTTACGATTTTTTTGTATATTTTTGACTGAATATTTGATATAATAATTTGTCAGTGAAATTTTAAAGAAATTGAGGTGTTTTTATGTATGATTTAATTATAGTAGGAGCAGGTGCCGCAGGTGTATTTTGCGCTTATGAACTTGTTAAAGAGGGTGTTGATAAAAAAGTTTTAATGATAGAAAAAGGTTTTCCTCTTCACAAAAGAAAATGTCCTAAAAATATATCATCCAATGTTAAGGAATGTAATTGTAAGTCTTGTAGCATTATGGAGGGTTTTTATGGTGCAGGTGGGTTTTCAGATGGGAAATATAATATAACGAATAATTTTGGTGGGGAATTATTTAGATTTATTGGTAGTGAGAAAGCGATAGATTTAATGTGGGAAGTAGATGATATTAATCTGAAAATGGGTGGTGCTGAAGCTAAGCTTTATTCTACAGCAAATAGTGATCTTAAGACAAAAGCCCTAAGACACGACCTTCATTTATTAGATGCTCAAGTGAGACATCTTGGAACAGATAGAAATCTTGTTATAGCAGAGAATATGTACAATTATATCAAAGATAAGATTGATATTCAATTTGAAACAGAGGTTCTAAATGTCGAAAAGATAAATGATGAGTTTATTGTTGAAACAAAGGATGAGACCTATAAGAGCAAACACTTAGTTGTAGCAACGGGTAGAACTGGTTCTAAATGGATTGGTAAGGTTTGTGAAAAATTCAATATTAAGACTGAAAATAATAGAGTAGACATTGGAGTTAGAGTTGAGATTCCTGCTTTGGTATTTAAACATATTACAGATGATGTTTATGAAAGTAAAATTGTATATAAGACTAAAAAATACAATGATGTCGTTAGAACCTTTTGTATGAACCCATATGGTAAGGTAGTAACTGAAAATTATGGAGATATTGTAACGGTTAACGGGCATAGTTATTCAAATGAAGCCTTACACACTGAAAATACTAACTTTGCGTTACTTGTTTCCAACCGTTTTACTGAGCCCTTTAAAAACAGTAATGAATATGGAGAGTCAATTGCAAGACTAAGTAATATGTTAGGTGGAGGCGTTTTAATGCAACGCTTCGGGGATTTGGTAAAAGGAAGAAGAAGCAGTGATAGAAGAATGCTTAAGTCTTTCTTAAAACCGACGTTAAATGCAACTCCGGGAGATTTGAGTCTTGTACTACCTAAAAGACAGCTAGATGACATTGTGGAAATGATTTATGCTTTGGATAAAATAGCACCAGGTACAGCAAATGAAGATACTCTTTTATATGGTGTTGAAGTTAAGTTTTACAATTCAAATGTTGAAGTAGATGAGAATCTAGAGACAAGTGTTAAAGGTTTGTATGTATTAGGGGATTGTTCGGGGGTTACTCACTCACTATCTCAAGCTGCGGCAAGTGGTATACATGTTGCAAGAATAGTTAGCAAACTATAATATTTATCAATAAATTTGCCTTCAGATGTTGACTCATCAGGAGGTTTTTTTATATACTAGATAGAGGTAGAGATAGAGAAGAAATGGGGGGAATCAATATGGAAAAAGAGCGGTTTTTTGAGCAGTTAAAAGATGTTCATAAAATTATTTTAACAGAACAACAATATGAGGGCGTTATTCATACGGAAGGTAGGAACCTGCTTCTGGCATGTCCAGGCTCTGGTAAAACTACTGTTATGGTTATTAAAACAGCATATTTAATTGATGTTATTGGAGTTTTGCCTAACCAAGTTTTATCATTAACATTTAGCAAAGCTGGAGCGAATGATATGCAAAAAAGATTTTGCAATCTATTTGGTAATAGATCAATCATGCCACAATTTTCCACAATACATGGTTTTTGCAATAAATTAATGAAAACTTACTTTGCAAAAAAAGGAATTGTAAAAGAAAATATTGAAGGGAATAATAGCAGAAATGATTCAAAGAAAAAGTTCATTGCTTTGATTTATGAGAAGGTTTTTTATAAAAAACCTTCTGAGGAAATTGTTGAAGAAATCGCAAATGCAATTTCTATTATTAAGAATTCAATGTTTTCATGGGATAATTTTAACGAATATCAATTCAATATTAGATTCCTTAAAGATATATTTCGTCAGTATGAGCTTTATAAGGACAAGTACCATTATTATGACTTTGACGATATGCTTCTATTCGGCTATCAGATACTTGTAAATGATCATCATTTATTAAACAAATTAAGAAAACAGTTTTTATATATTCAAGTAGATGAAGCACAAGACAACTCGAAAATTCAAAATAAAATAATTAGTTTACTTGCTGCAGAAAAAAACAATCTCTTCATGGTGGCAGATGATGATCAAACCATATACGAATTTAGAGGTGCTGATCCAGAATGGATACTAAGGTTCAGTGAGAACTATGTCGATTCAAGTATTCATCATATGGAGCAAAACTTTAGATCAAGTAAAAATATAGTCGATGTATCAAATCTATTCATTCAAAATAATCTGAACAGATATTCTAAAAATTTAACAACTCAAAACACATCTCATAATCCAATTCAAATTGTAAAACTGAATCCATCTGAAGATCAATATGAATATGCTATAAAGCTTATAAACGACAGAAATTTGTCTAACTATGCTTTTTTGTTCAGAAATAATCTTTCGGCCCTACTTCTAGCATACAGGCTACAAGAGGCTGGCTTAAAATTTTTTATTAAGAACTATAATGAAACTTTTTTCAATCATTGGATTGTTAATGACATCGCAGCTTTTTTATTGTTTTCCATAACAGGCAGAACTGAATATTTTGAAAGAATTTACTACAAAAATTTTGCGTATATTTCTAAAAACGAATTTGAATTAGGTAAAATGGGGGTAACAAAAAGGCACTCCATTATTGATGCAATTTATCATAATTGTCAGAGGAATGGCTGTCAAAAACAGAAGCTATTATACCTTAAAAGACAGTTGAAAATACTTGGAAAAAATAAAACCCATCAAGCATTACTAATTATTAGAAAGGAATTGGGATATGAGCGGTGGATGAAAAGCATGATAGATGGTCAAGCAATTTCGACGGAGGGAGTTAATCATATATGGATGATATTAGATTACATAGCAAAGGAATCTAAGGACTTCTATGATTTTTTAAATCGATTGAATAGACTTCAGATTACATTAAAAGCTTCTTCTTCAAATAATAGCCTAAATGCGGTAGCTCTATTGACACTTCATGGATCCAAGGGACTGGAATTTGATACAGTATTTATGGTTGACCTAGATCAAGGAGTAATTCCGTCTTTAGAGTCACTAGAAAATATAAAACAGTTTGAGGCTGAAAGACGATTATTTTATGTAGGAATGACAAGAGCGAAGTACAACCTTTTCTTATTGAGCACATCAAGTAAAAAAGAGAAAAGTTCCTTATTTATTAACGAAGTGGAAAAAATTCTAGGCATAATAAATAGTATGAAGGAAGAGAATAATTGACTAATTAGCTTAGGAATTGTATAATTATGGTATTGATGTAGAGTGCTGAATGGTTATAATCTTAAAATAACCAAGTATTTAAAAGAAAAAAGGCCAATAGTAGTATCGGCCAAAAAATATATTACTGATTCTTTTTTGGAAATTTTAAATGGGTAGAATCATTATCTTTATCAGGTGTTTCAAAGTCATCAGGATTTAGATTGGTGCTTCTAATAAAATCTGATTTAGTTGGGTTGTTTTTGGCGTTGTTTTTATCTTCTTTCAAGTGAACACATCCTTTCATATTATATGATAGTATTATTAGCTAATTTGTTTAAAATATTAATTATTTTATTTGTTGTTGGTACTGGATATTTGCTATCGGCTTTTTTGAAGGCATGGTAGCACTAAAATAAAAGAATGATGGAGGTATTAAGATGGAGGCAAGGTCAAGTATTTCAAAGATATTGGTGGTAGTTTTGATTATATCCATGCTGCTTATGGCAACAAGTTGTGGTAAAATCAAAGACAAAATTGGGGAAAAATTTACAGAAAAGGTTACTGAAAAAGTTCTTGGTGAGGATGTTGAGATTAATGGAGATGGATTTAAAGTCAATGGTGAGGATGGAAGTTTTGAAACTGGAGAGGACCTTGATTGGCCAGAGGATGTAATGGGGGACTTACCTGAGTTCAAAGGTAACATTACAACCTTATGGAAAGATGAAAAGAGCTGCTCAATTGTATTTGCTGATGGTGATGAAGACGATGTAAAAGATTACGCTGAAGAGTTAGAAGATATCGACTTTGAAGATGGTATAGAAACAGATCAAGATGACATCTTCATGTTTTCGGGAACGAGAGAAAGTGAAGGAGATACGATTACGATTACATATTCGGGTACAGATGATACAGTAACAATATTTTATAATAAAGAACAATAGAATATGAACAAAAGCAATGAACAAGAACGATAAAACAAAAGGATCTGGCAAACTAGCCGGATCCTTTTGATGTTTTTTATATTGTATTTAATTTTTAGAATTATTTAAGAGTAAAGGTATACTCGTTTGGTCCATCACTAAAATCGGGATAGCCAGTAATGCAAATGTAGTAAGGTGCTGGAACGTTTTCGGGATCATCATTTGTAAATGTTCCAGATACAGTACCTTGGTGTGTTTGAGCAGAATCAATGTGATATCCTTCTTTATCATATAAAGTAATTTCGGTAGTAAACTTTGCGTTTAAAGTATAGCTTAAGCTTGATGTAGTAGAATCGGAAATATAGTACCAATCACTATTATCTGGACCACCAAGATCATCTGCACCACCTAAGGTGCCAGTGATACTAGTGTTCACCTTTGCTGCTGTTGCCTTTTCGTATTCATCGTTAAGTTCAATATCTTGTGGGTAGGCTTTAAAAGAAGTATCAATTTTATAGCTAGCAGCACCTGAATGACTACGAAGTTCAAGGAAATAAGTACCGGGTTTAACAGCGATTGAAAAGGTATAATTATCTTCATAAGGCATATCATCAGAATAAATTGTATGATTTTCTTTAGATACCAAATAAATTGATAATTGTGCTTCATTTGCACCAGCTACAGTATAAGTGAAAACTCCACTTTGCGTAAAATCGAGTTTAAAATAATCATCTAAATCTTGTTCGGATTGAATGGTTTCACCAACAACACCTTTCATTTTGCCACCATTAACAGGCAATGGATTAGCTGTTTTTATTGTATCGTTTCCTTCTGATTCAACAGAGTATCCGTCCTTAGCAACTTCTACATAACCATCCGTAGCGATGGTAATTGTTTTTGATGGATTATCATAATCTACCTTGATGCCAAGTAATGGACCAACTGCTCTAAGTGGTAGATAAGAACGACCATCGACGATAATTGGATAAACAATATCTCCAGCAGCATTTCTTGGAAAAGTAATAGATCCATTTAATTCAATAGCCATGTCTTTTACTTCTACAGCTTTTTTGTTTACACCAGTTTGGGTTTTGGTATCTGCACCGTAAATAGGTGTTATTTTTGTCTTAGTATCAATCATAATCGTTCTAGTTGGGTTATCATAGGTTACTGTTATGCCAAGCAGATTTCCCAATGCTTTTAAAGGCAAGTAAGATACACCATCAATAACCATAGGATAAGCTGTTGTACCAGCTGTTGCTTCTGCTGAAACGAGCTTTCCGTTAAGCTGGATGTGAAAATGTTTTGCTTCAACCGCTGTTTTATTTGTAGCGTCCGCAGCATTTACTACGAATGAGCTCAAGATGAGCACCATAACTAAAAAGATAATTCCAATACGTTTTTTCATTTAAATATCCTCCTGTAAAATAGTTTAGAAACACGACCCTGAATGCTATACAATATTGTTTTCATGATGAGCTAGCATTCTATTACTATATATTACCACTCGAAAATGAAACATACAAGTATATTTTGTAAAGTTGTAGTAATATTAGCCTTTAAAAAGAGCAGTACTGGAAGATAATCCAATACTGCCCCAATGCTTTGATCGAAAGTAAAGTGTTTAAATCTTAGTATGCAACACCTTGAGCTTTCATAGCTTGAGCAACTTTCATAAAACCAGCTATATTAGCTCCTGCAACTAAATTGTTTTCGGATCCGAATTCTTTTGCTGCAGCACTTGCGTTTTGATAAATATCAATCATAATTTGTTTGAGTTTTGCATCTACCTCTTCAAAGGTCCAAGAGTATCTCATTGAGTTTTGACTCATTTCTAAGCCAGAAGTTGCAACGCCACCTGCATTAGCCGCTTTTCCGGGGCCAAATACAACATTGTTTTTGAGGAAAATTTCAATAGCTTCTGGAGTTGAAGGCATATTAGCACCTTCACCAACTGCAAAGCATCCATTTTCTACTAATTGCGTAGCGGCTTTTTCATCTAATTCGTTTTGTGTAGCACAAGGAAGTGCGATATCACATTTAATTGACCAGATGCCTGCACAGCCTTCAATGTAAAGTGCGTTTTTGTGATGTTTCACATATTCGCTAATTCTCTTTCTTTCAACTTCTTTAATCTGTCTTACTGTATCTAATTTGATTCCATCTTCATCATATATATATCCAGTTGAATCACTTAGTGCAACTACCTTACCACCTAATTGTTGTACCTTTTGAGTTGCATAAATAGCAACATTTCCTGAACCAGATATAACAACAGTTGCATCTTTAAAGGACTTGCCTTTAATAGAAGTCATAGCTTCGTCCATAAAGTAACATAAACCATATCCAGTAGCTTCCGTTCTTGCTAAGCTACCACCAAATGTTAAGCCTTTTCCAGTAAGCACTCCAGTGAAGTCATTTTTTAATTTTTTGTACATACCAAACATGTAACCTATTTCACGACCACCAACACCAATGTCTCCAGCTGGTATGTCTGTATTTTCCCCGATATGTCTTGCTAATTCGAACATAAAGCTTTGACAAAATCTCATGATTTCACCATCAGACTTGCCTTTTGGATCGAAATCGCTACCACCCTTGCCACCACCCATTGGCAATCCAGTAAGAGAGTTTTTGAATATTTGTTCAAAGCCTAAAAATTTAATAATACCGATATTTACAGAAGGATGGAAACGTAATCCGCCTTTGTAAGGACCAATTGCACTATTAAATTGAACTCTAAAACCTCGATTTACAATTACTTTTCCTTGGTCATTAACCCAAGGTACTCTGAAAATGATTTGTCTTTCTGGTTCGATAATTCTGTCAAATATTCCAGCTTCAACAAATTCTGGATATTTTTCTGCAACAGGTTCTAATGATTCTAAAACCTCTTTTACTGCTTGAAGAAATTCGGGTTCATTTGCATTTCTTTTAATAGCGTCATTCATAACATGCCCTAGGTTGTTCATTTTGTTTACCTCCAATATAGTATGTATTCCTTTTATCAATTTCTTGATTATCCCAATTCGTATTATATCAAACATAGAACAATAATGCAATTTTAAACTTGGATTCTTGCAAAAAAATTAAAAATAGAGTATAATAAGAGCTATGAAGATAAGTTTTTGACATAATCCTAGAAAAAAATGAATAAAATAAATCACAATATTGCAAATACAAATTAAATCTTTCATTTTTTCCTTAACAATATTATAATAAATATATTATATTAAATGAAAGCACTTAAAAAACATTAATGGAGGGGTTTATATTATGTTTAAGATTGTAAAAAAACAAGTTTTGAACTCAAACGTAAAGCTGATGGAAATTGATGCGCCCTATGTTGCTAAAAAAGCAGAGCCTGGACAATTCATAATCCTGAGAGTAAATGAATTTGGCGAGCGTATGCCATTAACCATTGCTGATTACGATAGAGTTAAGGGTACGATAACGATTATTTTTCAAGAGGTTGGTCAAACAACAAAGCTACTAGGTGCATTAGAAGAAGGCGAATACATATTAGATTTTGTTGGGCCATTAGGAACAGCATCACATTTTAACAATATTAAAAAAGTTGCAGTTGTTGGCGGTGGTCTGGGTACGGCAATTGCATATCCACAAGCTAAAAAGCTACATGCACTTGGTGCTGAGGTAGATTCAATCATAGGATTTAGAAATGAAGAATTCATTTTACTTGAAGATGAAATGAAGGCAGTAAGTAATCGATTATTTATCACAACAGATGATGGATCTAATGGAAACAAAGGATTTGTTACAGATACGTTAAAAGCATTAATAGAAGAAGGAAATCAATATGATCTTGTGATAGCAATTGGACCGTTAATTATGATGAAGTTTGTAAGCAAACTAACTAAGGAACATGGTATCCCGACAATCGTGAGTATGAATCCGGTTATGATTGATGGAACAGGAATGTGTGGAGGTTGTCGTGTAACTGTAGGCGGACTTACTAAATTTGCTTGTGTTGATGGGCCTGATTTTGACGGTCATGAAGTAGATTTTGATGAAGCTATTCGAAGGCAACAAATGTATAAATCAGAGGAAAAAGACTCAGAGCATCATTGTAAGATGGAAACGATGGGAGGAAACAACAATGCCTAATATGTCTATCAAGAAAGTTGAAATGCCGGAACAAGACCCAAATGTTAGAAATAAAAATTATCTTGAAGTATCATTAGGATATACTGAGGAGATGGCTATTGAGGAAGCGACAAGATGTCTTAATTGTAAGACAAAGCCATGTGTTGCAGGTTGTCCTGTAAATGTTCAAATTCCAGAATTTATTAGTCTAATTGCTGAAGGAAAATTTGAAGATGCGTATCTTAAAATAAAAGAAACAAATTCATTGCCAGCTGTATGTGGAAGAGTTTGTCCTCAAGAATCTCAATGTGAAGAACTTTGCGTACGAACTAAAAAAGGGGATTCTGTCGGTATTGGTAGGCTTGAAAGATTTGCTGCTGATTGGTATATGCATAATTGTTCTGAAACGATAGAGTTAGCCAAGCCTTTAAATAGAAAGGTAGCTGTGATTGGATCAGGACCTGCATCGTTAACCTGTGCCGGAGATTTAGCTAAACTAGGTTATGAAGTTACTGTTTTTGAAGCCTTTCATGTTCCTGGTGGTGTTTTGATGTATGGTATTCCAGAATTTAGGCTTCCTAAAAAATTAGTTCAAAGAGAAATTGACACAATCAAACAATTAGGTGTTGAGATTAAAACAAACATGGTTATTGGCAAGTCATTGTCAATTGAAGATTTGAAGGAAGAAGGATATGAAGCTGTATTTATTGGTTCAGGCGCTGGACTTCCAAGCTTTATGAATATTCCTGGAGAGAATTATAATGGTGTATACTCAGCAAATGAATTCTTAACTAGGATTAATTTAATGAAGGCATATGAATTTCCGAAATATAGTACACCTGTGAAGGTCGGTAAAAGCGTAGCAGTAGTTGGTGGCGGTAATGTGGCTATGGATGCTGCTAGATGTGCCAAAAGACTGGGTGCTGAAAATGTTTATATCGTTTACCGCCGTTCTGAAAATGAAATGCCTGCTAGATTGGAAGAAGTACATCATGCCAAAGAGGAAGGAATCATATTTAAACTATTAACAAATCCAACACGTATACTAGGCACTGACGATGGTTGGGTATGTGGTATGGAATGTGTTCAGATGGAGCTTAGTGAACCTGATGAATCAGGAAGAAGAAGACCTGTTGTAATTAAGGGTTCAGAGCATACAATTGATATTGAAACAGCTATTATTGCAATTGGACAGAGTCCTAACCCACTTATCAAAGCTACAACAGAAGGGTTGGAAACTCAAAAATGGGGCGGAATAATTGCTGATGAGGAGACTGGATCAACGAGCTTGGCAGGAGTTTATGCTGGAGGAGACGCTGTAACAGGTGCTGCTACTGTAATACTAGCAATGGGTGCAGGAAAAAAAGCTGCAACTGCTATAGATTTATATTTAAAAAACATGTAATAGTATTGACAAGCCTTGCAGACTTTGATATATATTACCTACGACAATTAGACCCATTAGGAGGAAAGTATGTTAGGCGAATATATTAAAGCGTTATTTCTGATTTTTTTTGCTGAAATGGGAGATAAGACTCAAATTTTAGCTATGATGTTTGCAACACGCTTTAAGGTTTCTAAGGTAATGTTAGGGATCCTAATTGGTTCCTTTTTAAATCATGGGATAGCAGTAGCCTTTGGTAAATATATAGGTGGAAGAATTCCTGCGCATTTGCTTCAAATGATAGCGGGTATAGCCTTCATTATGTTTGCGATTTGGACCTTAAGTGAAGATGGTGAAGAAGAGGATGATAAAACAGCGTCTAATAAGAAAAAAGGTGGAGCTGTAATTACTGTTGCCTCAGCATTTTTTATTGGAGAGCTAGGCGATAAAACTCAACTTACTGCAATTACATTATCAGTAGATGCTGTGTTTCCTTTCGTTGTATTACTAGGAACAGTGAGTGGCATGCTTGTAACGAGTGGTATAGGAATTTATATTGGAAGCAAACTTGGCGATAGAATTCCAGATATACTAATCAAGATAATATCTGGAACCGTGTTTATGGTTTTTGGAATACAAAAGCTTTATTCAGCTACACCTGTACAATATATTAATCCAATTACTGTAAGTATCTTTGCCCTAGTTGTTCTCGTGACGGTTACATTACTTATTCGCACTATCCTTTTGGCTCGTAAATTAGGGAAGGTATCTCCGTATAAAAGAGCAGCGGGATTGCTGCATGACTATGTTGAAAAGGTGAAAAATACTGTAGATGATATATGTCTTGGACCGGATTATTGTGGACATTGCGAAAAAGGTGCTTGTGCAATTGGATACATCAGAGAGTTGACCAAAGACATCATTAAAATTCCGATAGATCATAGTGAAGAGAACCTACGTCAGGAAGTGAGGTATTACAAGAATAAATTTGATGTTTATAAGCTTACATATGTATTGGCAGTTACGTTGAATTATTTAGATGTAAGTATGGATGATAGGAAAGAGAGAAGAGTAAATGAAATTAGAAATGTTTTGGAAATGATGCTATTTGATACGATATTGCCTTGGAATGATGATTTGGATGATTATTTGGAAAGGGCTGAGGTAGTTAATAAGGAAGTTAAAATGTTGGTGATAAGGCATTTGGATGGTGTTAAAGGGGGCCGCTTGTAAATAGAAGTGGCCTTTTTTTTGCTGTGAAAGTTCTGCATAAACAATTGGAAAAGCGGCAGATAGGTAACGAGTGCTTTAACCCGGCGTAGCCGATTTTCTTTTTTTGCTGTGATTTGCTGTGAAAGTTCTGCATAAACAATTGGAAAAGCGGCAGATAGGTAATGAGTGCTTTAACTCGGCGTAGCCGATTTTCTTGTGACAGAGAGTGAGGGATAAAGTTTATATTATATGAGAAAGTCTGTATAAAATGCCAACTATTACAAATAATATGGTTGTAATACATTAATTTAATTATGGAGGAATGAAGATGGATCAAAAGAAAGATAGAAATAATTCAAACGTTAATAAGGATAATAAAGGGGGGGATAAGGTTAATCCAACTACAGATACGTATACAACCAAACCTAAGGTAAGAGATACTGAATACAGCAGAGAAATTTCAGAAATTCCTGATGAGTATAATTATGATAAGGATGATGAAAATTCTGATTTTTAAGCAGGTGATTTAAATGCAAACCATGTTTAAAGGGTCTATTAGCTTTGGATTGGTAAACATACCCATAAAAATGTTCGCCGCAACCGAAGATAAAGATGTTCGATTTAAATATCTTCATAAGACTTGCAATAGTCCGATCAAATATCACAAAAAATGTCCGACTTGTAATCAAGAAATTCAGCAAGAGGATATTGTAAAAGGATTTGAATATGAACCTGGTAGATTTGTTATTTTAACGGATGAAGATTTTGATGCTGTACAATCTGAGGTCCAGGGTAGAGTGATTGATATATTGGATTTTGTAAGTCTTTCAGAAATAGATCCGATATTTTTTGATAAGTCTTATTATCTTGCACCTCAGGAAATTGGAGCAGGAGCAAAAGCCTATAACTTATTACAGAAGGCTATGTTAGAGTCGGGTAAAATAGCGATTGCCAAAATCACTATTAGAAATAAGCAAACGCTAGCAGCTCTTCGGGTATATGATAAGGTTCTTGTACTAGAAACTATTTTTTACCCAGATGAGGTGAGAGATACGAAATTAGTACCTGGGTTGCCAGAAAACATGGAAGCAGACCCTAAAGAACTTGAAATAGCACAAAAATTAATTGACCATTTGACGCAAGGCTTCGATCCTAATAAATACAAGGATGATTATAGAGAGGCGTTGAAAGCACTAATTGAAAAGAAAATACAAGGGAAGGAGGTTAAAATGGCCCCTGATTTACCTGAAAAGAATGTCATTGATTTAATGGAAGCACTGCAAGCGAGTTTAAAGGAAAGTAAAAACAAAACTATCAAAGCTACTAGGAAAAAGGGGGATCAAAAAACAAGTGTTGAGGATAAATTAAAAAAAACAAGGTGAATATATGGAAATCATAAAACCAATGGAACCCATTTTGTCTAAAATTATTCCTCAATGTGATGAATGGATTCATCAAATTAAATGGGATGGTATAAGAGGCTTAAGCTATATTAACAACAATTCAATTGTAGTGCTTACTAAGAAAGGTAATGAACGTACAGCATTTTACCCCGAATTGCAAGAGGTTATTCAGCTGCTTCAAGGAAAAGAAGCCATCTTAGATGGAGAAATGGTCGTTTTTGATAATCAAGGACGACCATCTTTTGCAAATATACTAATGAGAGAACGCATAAGAACCTTTGAACGATTAAATCAATATTTAGTAAAATATCCAGTTAAGTATATAGTATTTGATATTTTGTATTTAGATGGGAAAGATTTACGAAAAAAATCATTGATTCAGAGGAAAAAAATATTAAATGATAAAATGAGTAAAAGTCCTAACATATCAATAACGGATGATTTTGATGATGGACATGCTTTGTATAAGTTGATGAAGGATCAAAACTTAGAAGGAATTGTATCGAAGAAAAAAAACAGCGTCTATATAGAAGGTAAGAGCCACAATGAGTGGTTAAAGATCAAAGCGCTTAAAAAAATATTAGTAATTGTAGGTGGTATTCAGCTTAAGAACGATTATCCTAGTTCCTTAATGATAGGAGTTTATAGGGATGCTCAATTAGAATACATTGGGAATGTTTCCTCTGGGTTGAAGTCTTCAGATTATCAACTGTTACAATCATATAAAGAAGAGCTTGGTTCCACGGTAAGTCCGTTCGTTAATTATCAAAAGTCTGACAAAGGACATTTTTGGATAAGGGCTACAATTACATGCTGGGTACAATTTATGGAATGGACTTCAACAGGTGGATTAAGGCATCCGACGCTCATTGGCTTTAGTAGCTTAGATGTACTAGAAGCAAATGGCAAGGAATATATATTAGACTAGTACATTATTTGATTATAGGAGGATGCAATGGATATTGAAAATGTGCAACGTATTATGGAGTCAAACGGAGTAATAGAGGTTGATTATATGGGCCAATCTATTTGGATTCAAGGCTATAATAAGGATGAGCAGACAGTTGAAATAGGATTGATTGGTAGCAAGGAGAGTAAGGTTGTAAATGCCAATGAATTAAATGAGGTAGATGGTGGATGAATGTTTTGGGCGTAGAATGTTACGCCTTTTTTGTTTGGTGGGAAAGTTCTGCATATGCAATTGGAAAAGCGGTGCGTAGCCGATTTTCTTGCTTTAAATAAAATTTTCATGTAATATTAACACGAACTTGAGAGAAATAATACATGAAATTTCAGTGTTTAATAACGAGTTTCAGCTTGTTGGGAAATTTAACATAATCAATTGAAAAGGTAACAAATAATGACTAGATATGCGCTCGAATGGACTGTTTTACTAACATATTTTGTCATGGTAAAGTATGGGTGAAACTTGACAATCTACATAAGATAGCATATAATAACAAAGTGTAAAGATATAATTAGGGAGAATAATAGGCTTAAGTTAGAAATGATTGGTCTATTTTTATTTTGATGTTTAAGCTTTTCGCTAATATAGTTTAATCATGAAAATAAGGTTGTATAAAGCGAGTTCTTGTTATAATGTAATTGGCGGAATATATCGATACAATACTATGAGAAAAAATATGTTCGGCTAAAACTTTTTAGATGATTTTTACTATAAAAACGGGGTGGTGGAATAATGAATCTAAAGACAAAGTTTTATTTGGTTTCTGGCATTGGCATTATAATTATTCAAGGCATATCATTCTTCCTTAGGCTAGGAGGACTAATTAACTTCTTATTCTCAGCAGTATGTAGCATTATAATTATTTTCCTTGCGGATTGGATGTTTAATAAGTCTGAACTTCAACAGGTGAGGCAAAATGAACCGCAAACTAAGATTGCTTCAGTAGAAGGGATTAAGGATGGTCTTGATGAAAAGCTATTTAATATAGCAGAAAGTATGGGATTTGATTCTCAACAACTTTTATGGTTGTCACAAGATAACATTAACACATTTGATAAGCTTGCAAAGATATCCTATGAGATTGAAAAATTTAGTGAACAAAATGCAGCTAGTTCTCAAGAAATCAATGCTAGTATAAACGAACTGGTTGATACTTCAACTAATCTTAATACAAGTGTTGTTGAAATTGAAAAACATTCAAAAACATCAATTGAGATGCTTGAGAAAAACAAAAAGACAATCAATAGTATTGGTGATTTTATTTTAAGTTTAACAGATGTAATAACAGTTGCGTCAGATAATAATGTAGAACTACAAAGTTCGTCTAATAAAATAAATGAAATTGTAGATTACATTAGAAAAATATCTAGTCAAACCAATCTGCTGGCATTAAATGCTGCAATTGAAGCGGCTAGAGCTGGTGAAGCAGGTAGAGGCTTCTCGGTTGTAGCAAGTGAAATTAGAAAGCTTGCTGAACAAACAGATGATGCCATTTCTGTAATCGAAGGCGTTGTAAAAAACATCATTGTTAAAATTTCGACATCAAATAATGCTATGAGTGAAATTGGCGAAAAAATGAACAACGTAGATAATGTCATTAAGGAATCATCAGTTGTTATTAGTGAAATTGGATTGATCCTTAACGAAGTAAATACGAATATTGGGGAATTAAGTGAATTATCACTCGTTCAAAAAAACACTGCGATGGAAATTGAAAAGGCAGTAGAAGATGTTGCAATAGCAGTTGAAGAGACACACAATGTTACGTATAAATCAATTCAAATGGTTGAAATACAAAATAAAAAGAATAAGGAAGTACTTGTTTTCTGTAACAAGATCAGTGATGTAGCTGAAGCCTTACAAAAAGAAGCAGTTAATTTCAAAAAGAGTAATGAAATCATATTTGGGGTAAACCCATTTATGGAACCAGAAAGTATTAAGAGAATGTATGTGCCAATTCTTGAAAGAGTATGCGCGAGTATTGGACTTAAAGCTAGAATTATTATTGTAAGAAGTTATGATGCTTTAAGTGAAGGTGTTGAAAAAGGAATTATTGATATTGGATGGTTCTCGCCGTTTGCATATGTAAACGCTCATGATAAATGTGGAGTAAAAGCAGTGGTTACGCCTAGGGTTGGTGGTAAGAGCTCATATAATGGATATATTATCGCCCGTAAAGACGGAGAAGTTAAAAACATGAATGATTTGAAGGGCAAATCTTTTGGTTATGTTGATCAAAATAGTGCTTCTGGTTATTTATATGCAAGAGATAGTATGAAGAATAGCAATTTAAATCCAGATAAGATATTTAATAAGGTTGTATTCTTAGGAAATCACGATAATGTTATTAATGCAGTAATGCAAAGAGAAATAGATGCTGGAGCTACCTATAACGAAGCAATGGAAAAAGCACAAGCAAACGGCATTGCAGTTAATGAGTTGAATATTATATCTAAAACAGATGACATTCCAAAGGATGCTTTAGCAGCTAGGAAAGACATGCCAGATGATATGATAGAGAAGATTAGAAAGGCCTTTGTTGAGTTCAATGACTACCAAGGCATTGACACTAAGGTTCAAGGCTTTATTGAGAGCAGCGACGAGCATTATGATATTATTAGAAAGTTAAATAGCAGATAAATTAAAGATGAAATTATGAGAGGGCTTAACACATGTGTTGAGCCCTCATTTTATTGAATTATTACTTTTGTGGAATCAGATTAGCGTAGGAAAATAAGACGAACAGGAAGTCAAATGAGGGAGTATAGCAATATCAAAGCAAATTAGAGTGAATAATGGCGAATATACAAGGCATAAGACATAAGATTAGCTACTATTAAAAATAAAGTATTGCTACATGTCCATGGTTTTTAGAGTTATTATAGAATAAATAAATAAAATAAATCTAATTAGTGAATATAAATACAATAATAGTGAATACTAATTTACGAGTGAATAAGCACAAGAAGCTTGTAAAATAGGGGATAAGTGGTACTATTAACCTAATTTATTCAATATACATATTGTTATATATTTAACGATAAATATAGAGATCGAATTGGTGATATAGACAGGGATTGATTAAACTTGACAATAAATTATGTATATAGTACAATAACTACAAAATATTTTTTACGAATAATATAACCGCATGTATTCTTTAAGGATATTGATGCGGTTTTTTGTTGGGTTAGGTAGTTTGATGCTTTTTACCATGTTAAATAGCGATATAATCCCTACCCTTAACCGGTTAATAGTGAATTAGGAGGCAACAATGAAGAAAAAAGATGTATATGAAATACTTGTTAACAACCCAATCATAGCTGCTGTAAGTGACAGAGAAAAACTAGATAAAGCACTCAAATCTCCGTGCGAAGTCATTTTTATGCTTTATGGAGACATTTTTACGCTAAAGGAAGATGTTCAAGCTGTATTAGATCAAGATAAGTATGTTTTTGTGCACCTTGACTTAATAAAGGGCTTTTCGAATGATGCTTATTCCCTGAAATATATACAAGAACAGATTAAACCAAGCGGTGTAGTGACTACGAAAACAAGTCTAGTTAAGAAGGCTAAGGAACTGAACTGCTTTGTTGTACAAAGGTTATTTATATTAGATTCTAAGTCCATTCAAGCTGGAATTCAAACAATACATCAAGTAACACCTGATGCAGTTGAAATTATGCCTGGTGTAGTTCCTAAGATTACAAAGGAAATTAATAAGGCTGTAAGAGTTCCAATCATCACTGGAGGGTTAATAGAAACCAAGCATGAAATTATTGAAAGTCTAGACGCAGGTGCAACTTGCATTTCGACAAGCTGTGAAAAGATCTGGTATAGTTAAAACATACAAAAATTGAACTCAAAACCAACGCACAGCTAAATAAAGTGAGTTAAATTGTTAACAATTATCCATCATTTGCCTATTCAATATACAATGTGAATTAAAAAAAATAAATATTGACAAAATAGTTGTTTGTTTTGTATAATGAATCTATAATTTAATAACGTTTAGGCTGAGACGATGAGAGCCGTATTTGTAATATGTATATATTATATAACTTATTATATAAACTTTTATTTAATTAAAAGTAATGAGTTGTTAATATTAATAATATGTATATGATACAGCTTTTATTTTTTTGGGCGAATAGCTCAATGGGGAAATTATCTCAATTCTAAGCGTTACAACAATTAATTAAATTTAAGGGAGGCAATAACATGAAACATGTAGGTACGATTTTAGGAGCTGCATTAGCTGGACTTTTCGTTTTCGGTGTATGGGGAAAATTTGCTGCAGCGTACGGAATTGGTGGAGGTTGGTTTGCTGGTTTAGCGATTATTAGTATCATGTGGTTTATGAATCACTTCGTTGGTCTTATTAACAATGATGGAGCTTTCGTTGACCAAGGACTTGCAGTAGGTATTGCAGGAACAACTATGGGTGGATTTAATGACGGTTTTGATACTATAGCAGCATCATTCCCTACATTAGGTTTAGTATTACTCGGAGCATGCTGTGGTGGTATTACTGCAGGTTTATTCCAAAAATATCAAGCTAACAAAGCAAACTAATTAAAAGGAGGAGAACTTAAATGACAACTCAATTAGCAATAGGAACATTTTTTGGAGGGTTTTTATTTCCATTCATCATTCGTTTATGCTGGGGTAAACTTTGTGAAACATTAGGACCAATCGGCGGATGGGTAGCAGCAGGCTTTATCGTAGGTACAGCTTGGACATTGAATCATGGTGCAGGCTTAATTTTCCAATCTGGAACAGCTTGGATCGACATGGGGTGGGCAGCTGGAACTGGTTTATTTGTAGCAAATATTGTAGTTGATAAAGCAGACATCGGAAAAGGCTTTGTTAATTTAATTATGGTAGCACTTGGTGGGACTTTAGGCGGATTCTTAGTATCTTGTATTGGATAAGAATTAATTTTATCAAATAAAAGATATTAAATTTTTGAGAATACAAATTTTATGTTTATATTAATGAACTATTAAAATTAATTTTATAAAAAACTATATGGGGGTAATAAAATGAAAAAATACGTTATGTCTTTAGATCAAGGAACTACTAGCTGTAGAGCAATCTTATTCGATCATTCAGGAAAAATCGCTGGTGTAGCTCAAAAAGAGTTCACTCAATTTTATCCTAATCCAGGTTGGGTTGAGCATGATGCTAATGAAATTTGGAATAGCCAAAAAGGCGTTATGCTAGAAGTAGTTAAGAAAACTGGAATTGATCCAGAAGAAATCGCTGCGATTGGTATCACTAATCAAAGAGAAACTACAGTAGTATGGGACAAAAACACTGGAGTACCTGTTTACAATGCAATCGTTTGGCAATCACGTCAAACAGCTGGCATCTGTGATGAATTGAAAAAAGCTGGATACGAAGATTATGTAAGACAAAATACTGGTCTTGTAATTGATGCTTATTTCTCAGGAACAAAAGTTAAATGGATCTTAGACGAAACTGGAACTAAAGCGAAAGCACAAGCGGGGGATTTATTATTTGGAACTATGGATACATGGTTAATCTGGAACTTAACAGCTGGAAGAACTCATGTTACAGATTATTCAAATGCTTCTAGAACTTTAATGTACAACATTAGAGATCTTAAATGGGATACAAAAATGTTAGATGCTCTTGGAGTTCCTACATCAATGTTACCTGAAGTTAAACCTTCAAGTGCAGTTTATGGAACTACTAACCTTTTAGGCCCAGATATTCCAATTTCTGGTGCTGCTGGAGACCAACAAGCTGCTTTATTTGGTCAAGCTTGCTTCGAAAAAGGTATGGCTAAGAATACATATGGAACAGGTTGTTTCATGTTAATGAACACTGGTACTGATTTAGTTCCTTCAAAAAGCGGTCTTGTAACTACTATCGCTTGGGGCGTTGACGGAGTTGTTGAATATGCGCTTGAAGGAAGTATCTTTATCGCTGGTGCAGCTATCCAATGGTTAAGAGATGAAGTTCATCTATTAAACAGTGCAAAAGATAGCGAATATTTTGCAACACAAGTAGAAAGTAGTGATGGAGTTTATGTAGTACCTGCATTTGCTGGTTTAGGCGCACCTTATTGGGATATGTATGCTCGTGGAGCAATCCTTGGCTTAACTCGTGGAACAGGACAAAACCACATAATCAGAGCTACTCTTGAATCTTTAGCATATCAAACAAGAGACGTACTTGACGCTATGCAAAAAGACTCAGGAATCACTTTAGCAGCTCTTAAAGTTGACGGTGGTGCTTGTGCAAACAATTTCTTAATGCAATTCCAAGCAGATATTCTTAAAGCTCCTGTTGAAAGACCAGAAATTATTGAAACTACTGCTCTTGGCGCAGCTTACTTAGCTGGTTTAGCAGTTGGTTTCTGGCAAAGTAAACAAGACGTAGTTGACAGCTGGAACTTAGAAAGAAAGTTCGTTCCTGCTATTGGCAACGCTGATGAATTATATGCTGGATGGCAAAAAGCTGTTGGAAGAGTTAAAAATTGGTTAGAAAGTTAATCAATTTAGACTTGATATTTATTTAAAAATTTAGTAAAATATAATATATAAAATAGTGGCATGATGATGAGAAGCCGTATGAGTAGAGTTAAATTAATAGCTTTATCTAATACGGCTTCTTTTATTCTTTATTACTATATAATTAAGGAAATATATAAGGAGGCAACACAATGTATGATGTAGTAGTTATTGGTGCTGGTATTGCAGGCACATTCATTGCAAGAGAATTATCACGTTATGATTTAAAAATCGCTATTGTTGAAAAAACAAATGATGTAGCAAATTCTACGACTATGGCAAACAGTGCGATAATTCATGCAGGTTATGATGCTCCAGCAAACAAGAAGAAAGGTTATTTTAATGCAAAGGGTAATGCATTATATGATCAAGTTTGTGAAGAGTTAGATGTTCCGTTTAAAAGAATCGGTTCATTAGTAGTAGCTTTTTCTGAAGAGGATAAAATCACATTACAAAAGCTATATGAAAATGGATTAGAGGTTGGGGTTCCTGGTATGGAAATCCTTAATCAAGAACAAGTACTTGCTATGGAGCCAAACTTAAATAAAGAAATCCTTGGTGCTTTACATGCTCCATCAGGTGGCGTTATATCCCCTTGGGAAATGGCTATTGCCTTAGCTGAAAATGCTATGGAAAATGGTGCTGAATTATTCCTAAACAAAGAAGTAAAAGATATGAAAAAAGAAGATGATAAATTTACTATTTTCTTTGAAGATGGTACTATGGAAGCTAAATATGTCATTAATTGTGCAGGTCTTTACTCAGATAAAATTAACAACATGGTTGCAACTCCACTTTTCGAAATCAAACCTCGTAAAGGTGAATATTTTATTTTAGATAAGAGCGAAGGTAATTTAGTAAGTAAGGTTATTTTCCAATGTCCAAGTGAAAAAGGAAAAGGTATTTTAGTATCTCCAACGGTACACGGTAACCTATTAGTAGGTCCTGACTCCGAACCGATTGATGATAGAGATGATATCAGTACTTCAAGAGATGCTCTTGAGATGATTAGAGAGACTGCTTTATTAACATGTAAAAATATTCCTTATGGTAAAGTTATTCGTTCCTTCTCAGGTGTAAGATCTACAGCTGATTATGGAGACTTTATAATTGGCGAATCACCAGAGGTAAAAGGATTAATCAATATTGGTGGTTTTGAATCACCTGGTTTATCTTCTGCGCCTGCTGTTGCTCAATATGTTGTTGATCTTATGAAAACCATTACAGGTGGTTTAACTGAAAAAGCTGATTTTAATCCAAGAAGAAGACCTTTTGTAAGGTTTGAAGAATTATCTGAAGTAGAAAAAGCAGAACTAGTTAAAAATAATCCAAAATATGGACGTGTTATTTGCCGTTGTGAAACAATTACAGAAGGCGAAATCATTGATTCAATCCATAGAAAAGCTGGAGCAACTACTGTAAAAGGCGTTAAGAAAAGAACTAGAGCTGGTATGGGACGTTGTCAAGGTGGATTCTGCTCACCAAGAGTAGTTGAAATTTTAGCAAGAGAGCTTAATTGTGATATTAAAGATATCAAATTAGACGGACAAAGCAGTTATATCTTATCTGATAGAACTAAAAACGTAGAAGAATAAAGAATAAGAAGAGAGGTGATAAAGATGCGTGATTATGAAATAGTTGTAGTAGGTGGAGGCCCAGCAGGACTTGCAGCAGCCATTGAAGCGAAGAAAAATGGAGCAGATAATATACTTATAATAGAACGTGATAGAGAGTTAGGCGGTATTTTACAACAATGTATTCACAACGGCTTCGGCTTACATATTTTCAAAGAGCAATTAACTGGACCAGAATACGCAGAACGTTTTATTGTTGAATTAAAAGAAAATGGTATTGATTACCTTACAGATACGATTGTGCTTGAAGTTGGAGACAATAAAAAGGTTCATGCTATGAATCCTAAAGATGGCTACTTTATCGTTCAAGCCAAAGCTGTTATTTTAGCTATGGGTTGTAGAGAAAGAACTAGAGGAGCAATTACGATTCCTGGTTATAGACCTGCTGGTGTATTTACTGCTGGAACAGCACAAAGATATACGAACATGGAAGGTTATATGCCAGGTAAAAAAGTATTTATCCTTGGTTCAGGTGATATCGGATTGATTATGGCTCGCCGTATGGTTTTAGAAGGCGCAGAAGTAATTGGTGTTGCTGAAGTACTACCATTCTCTGGTGGTTTAAAACGTAACATCGTTCAATGTTTAGATGATTATAATATTCCACTATATTTAAGCCATACAATTACTGAAATTAGAGGTAAGGAAAGACTTGAAGGTATCACTGTAGCTAAAGTAGATGAAAACAGAATACCAATAGTTGGTTCAGAAAAATACTATGAATGTGATACATTATTACTTTCAGTTGGATTAATTCCAGAAAATGAGTTATCTAGACAAGCTGGTATTGTGATTAATCCTAAAACATCAGGACCTATTGTAAATGAATCAATGGAAACTAGTGTTGAAGGTATCTTTGCTTGTGGTAATGTTGTTCATGTACATGATCTTGTTGACTTCGTTACAGAAGAAAGCCGTCGTGCTGGATTAAATGCTGCAAGATATGTAAAGGGTGAGCTAAAAGCAGAAGGCCATTTAGTGTCAACTGAAGCAGGTCCTGGTATTGTTTATATAGTACCAAGTAAGATTCGTGTAGAAAATATCGAAAGTAGTTTAGACTTATTTATGCGTGTAAATAATGTTTACCATAATGCTAAGCTTCAACTTATTTCTGATGGTAAAGTTTACAAAGAATATAAGAAAAAACACTTAGCACCAGGTGAAATGGAAAAAATTAGATTGAATAAAAAGCAACTTCAAGAACTAGGAAATGACCTACAAATTAAAGTTGTAGTAGAGGAGGTAGTTTAGATGTCAGTAAAAAGTTTAACATGTATCGCATGTCCTGTTGGATGTCAACTTGAAGTAACAATCAAAGGCGATGACATTACTGTAACTGGAAATGCGTGTAATCGTGGTCCGGAATATGCAGTTAATGAACTAACCAATCCTACTAGAGTATTGACTACAACAGTTGCTGTTAAAGATGGTTTCTTAAATCGTTTACCAGTAAATACAAACATAGAAATCCCAAAAGGACTTTTATTCGAAGCTATGGAAATAATCAATAAGACTATGGTTCAAGCACCTGTTAAAGTAAGAGACGTAATTATTAAAGATATTCTTGGTACAGGCGCAGATGTTCTTGCATCAAGAAGTATGAGCAAGAAGTAATATTAGTTCAACTTTATACCATTAAGAAAGTGGAGCTAATAATAGCTCCTTTTTCTTTTGAACTAATACATTAATGATAATTTTACTAAGTAGGATGAAAAAGTTTTTCTAATTATAGAAAACCAATTCATCTTATCTGAAATGACAATTCATTAATTTTATCTGAAATGATATTGACATCAACAAATGGTTATGTTAACATTATGTCAATTAAATAGTGTTCTTCGGGGCAGGGTGTAATTCCCTACCGGCGGTAAAGTCCGCGAGCCAATTGGCTGACTTGGTGTAATTCCAAGACCGACAGTATAGTCTGGATGAGAGAAGAATAGTAATCTGTATTTTTAATGTATAGATGAGCTAGGCCCTGAAGAATTAATATCTTTAGGGTCTTTATTTATATTGTTAAGTAGTTATAGGTAATATAACGTGGAAAGAAGGGTAGATTCAAATGAAGTACGAATTCATGAAAAGAGCTATTGAATTGTCTAAGCTTGGCATTGGTCATGTGAATCCTAATCCACTTGTTGGTGCAGTTCTCGTAAGAGATGACATTATTATTGGCGAAGGATACCATGAATACTATGGTGGAAATCATGCCGAAGTAAATGCATTCTTAAATGCGAATGAAGATGTGACAAATGCGCATATTTATGTTACCTTGGAGCCCTGCTCACATTATGGTAAGACCCCGCCTTGTGTTGACAAGATAATTGAAAAGAAAATTTCCAAAGTATTTATAGGAATGAAAGATCCCAATCCTCTGGTTATGGGAAGAGGAATCAATAAGTTGTTAGAAAATGGTATAGAAGTAGAGGTTGGATTATATGAAGATGAAATTAAACAACTAAATGAAATATTTATAAAATATATTACTACTAAAATGCCCTTCTGTATTTTGAAAACAGCAATGACTCTTGATGGTAAGATAGCAACGAGAACTGGTGAATCCAAGTGGATTACAAATGAAAAATCAAGAAATTATGTGCATCAATTAAGAAATAGAGTAGCTGGAATAATGGTAGGAATTGGTACAGTTATCAAAGATAACCCATCCCTAGACACACGTCTTGATGGTGTTAAGAGTAGAAATCCTATTAAAATCATTATTGATTCGAGGTGTAGAATCCCAATTGATTCCAAGCTATTTCTTACTGGATCCAAGTCTTCAATTATCATAGCAGTAACGAAAACAATAGATAATAAGCACTTAGATGCTATAAAAGAAAAAGCTGAAATTATTGTAACGCCAGAAAAGGATGGACAAGTTGATCTTAGTTATTTGTTCGAAAAGCTAGGAGAAAGAGGCATTGATAGTGTTCTGATTGAAGGGGGTGGCAATGTTAATTATAGTGCTGTTAGAGCAAATATTGTTGATAAGCTGGTTACATTTATTGGTCCAAAGATAATCGGCGGTAAAGATGCCTTAACTTCCTTTGAAGGAGAAGGTATTGAAAAAATGGAGGATGCCATCTTATTAAAAAAATCAAAGATTTATCAATTTGATGATGACATTATGATTGAAAGTTATTTTTCTTAATAAGATGTTTGAATATACGGTTATGAAGGAGGTGTTACAATGTTCACAGGACTTATTGAAGAAGTTGGAACTATAAAGGATATTTCAAAAGGTACTAAATCTGCAATATTAACTATTAAAGCGAGTGAAGTTTTGAAAGAAGCAAGAGTGGGAGATAGCATTTGCACGAATGGTGTTTGCTTGACGGTTACAAAGTTGTCTAATGATACTTTTTCTGTTGATGTAATGCCTGAAACAATGAGGATGAGTAATCTAGGAAACTTATCAAATGGTAGTAAAGTGAATTTAGAAAGAGCTCTGAAAGTTTCGGATAGAATGGGAGGACATATCGTATCAGGCCATATTGATGATACGGGTATCATAACAAATATTGAAGATGAAGATAATGCAACTTGGATAACAATTAAGCCTCCAAAAGAGCTTATGAAATATATTATCAATAAGGGTTCTATTGCGATAGATGGAACGAGCTTAACGGTAGCAAATGTTGATGAAGTCAGTTTTAAAGTATCCATTATACCGTTAACAAAAGATAAAACAATATTATTAACGAAAAAGGTTGGTCATACGGTTAATCTGGAGTGTGATGTTGTTGGAAAATATATTGAAAAATTACTTTCATTTACCAATGATAAAAAAGAAAGCAACATAACAATGGATTTCTTAAGACAAAATGGATTTTAGTCAATATTGAGACGATACTAATGAGACGATGCTAATTAAGACGATACTAATGAGACGATGCTAATTAAGACGATACTAATTGAGACGATGCTAATTAAGACGATACTAATGAGACGATGCATACTAATTGAGACGATGCTAATTAAGACGATACTAGTTGAGACGATACTAGTTGAGATGATACTAATTGAGACCATACCACTAGAGACCATACCACTTGAGACCATACGACTAGAGACTATAAGATTAGAGACCATATAACTTAGCGTTAACCAATTCCATAGAATATGTGGGCATGTTGAAAGTGATAGAATAAATAGAAACATAAGAAAGAAAGGCGGTTATTATGATTAAATTTAATACAATCGAAGAAGCAATTGAAGACATAAGACAAGGGAAAATGATTGTAGTTGTAGACGATGAAAACAGAGAGAATGAGGGTGATCTAGTATTAGCAGCTGAAAAGGTAACCTCAGAGGCAGTAAATTTTATGGCTACATATGGTAGAGGACTTATTTGTACACCAATGATGGCTGGTCGTTTACAAGAACTTAATATCGGGAAAATGGTAGATCAAAATACGGATCCTAAGGAAACAGCCTTTACTGTGTCTGTGGACCATAGAGATACTACTACTGGAATTTCTTCTTACGAAAGAGCATTAACGATTGCAAAGTTAGTGAGTCCAGATACAAAGCCTGAAGAATTTACGAAACCAGGTCATATTTTCCCCTTGATTGCTAAAGAGGGTGGTGTATTAAAAAGAGCTGGTCATACAGAAGCTGCAGTAGATCTAGCTAAGCTTGCAGGTCTTACTCCTGCCGGTGTTATTTGTGAAATAATGAATGATGATGGAACTATGGCAAGAGTTCCAGAGCTTTTAGAGTATGTCAAAAAACATAACCTTAAATTTATATCAATTGTAGATTTGATTGCGCACAGACGTAAAACTGAAAGTTTGATTGAAAGAGTGTCTGTTGCTGATATGCCTACAATGTATGGAGACTTTAAGATTGTGGGATATATAAATAAATTAAACGGTGAGCATCATGTTGCCTTAGTAAAAGGTGATATAACTCAGGATGATGAAGTATTAATACGAGTTCATTCTGAATGCTTAACAGGGGATGTTTTTGGATCAGTACGTTGTGATTGTGGAGAACAATTGGCGTATGCCTTAGAGAAAATCGATGAGGCAGGAAAAGGTATATTGTTATATATGAGGCAAGAAGGTAGAGGTATTGGACTGATTAATAAGATTAAAGCCTATGCCTTACAAGATGGAGGAATGGACACTGTAGAAGCAAATATTGCTTTAGGTTTCCCCGAAGATATGAGAGATTATGGAATAGGAGCACAAATTCTTGCTGACTTAAATGTTAGAAAGATTAGACTGATGACTAATAATCCTCAAAAATTAAGTGGTGTATCTGGATATGGTTTAGAGATAGTAGAAAGAGTACCAATTGAAATGGAAACACATGCTGCAAATACACATTATTTACACACTAAAAAAGAAAAAATGGGACACATATTACACTTTTAAAGGAGAATGAAAAAAATGAAAACATTTGAAGGAAATTTAATTGCTGAGGATTTAAAAGTTACAATAGTTGCTGCAAGGTTCAATGATTTTATTGTATCTAAGTTAGTTGAAGGTGCACTGGATGGATTAAAAAGACATGGGGTTAGTGAAGAAAAAATTGATATCGTTTGGGTTCCAGGCGCATATGAAATACCATTGGTAGCAAAGAAAGTGGCTAAAGCTGGTAAAAGCGATGCAGTAATATGTCTTGGAGCAGTAATCAGAGGAGCTACACCACATTTTGATTTCGTTGCAGGCGAGGTTTCTAAAGGTGTTGCAAGTGTATCATTGGAAATGGAAATACCTGTTGTATTTGGAGTAATTACGACTGAAAATATTGAACAAGCAATTGAGAGAGCGGGTACAAAAGCTGGAAATAAAGGTTTTGAAGCTGCTATGACCGCTATTGAAATGGCAAATTTATTAAAACAACTTTAGAGAGAGGGTATTTAATGAAGGAAAACAACACCATTAAAACAATCTTTTTAGACTATGATGGCACTATTCACGATAGTATTCAAATATATGCACCTTCTTTTAGGATGGCATATGATTTCTTGATTGATCAAGGATTAGTTGAAAAAAGAGAATGGACTAATCAAGAAATCTCCCGCTGGATGGGATTTAGTAGTAAAGAAATGTGGGAACAATTTATGCCACATTTAGATGAAGAAATTCAAAAAAAAGCTAGCAAAATTGTTGGTGAAGAAATAATCAACCAAATTAAGCAAGGTAATGCTAAGCTTTTTGATGGGGCACTTGAAACTTTAGAATATCTTAAGTCAAAAGGTTATGTATTGATTTTTATTAGTAATTGTAACAGTTATTATAAAGAAATTCATAAATCAACCTTTCAATTGGATCGTTATTTTACTGAACTTGTTGGTTCAGAAGAATTTAATTACATTCCAAAGTCAAGCATTATGGAAATAGTAATGCAAAAATATGAGTCAGATATGTGTATGATTGGAGATAGGTTACAAGACATGAGTGCAGGACGTATGAATGGATTGAAAACCTTTGGATGCTTATACGGATATGGTTCCCAAAGTGAATTAGAAGATGCAGATATCAAAATAAATAGCATTACTGAGCTCAAAAAGTATTTTTAAGATATTTTAAAACAGTATAAGTTCGAGAATCACTCTCTCTTAGGCTGTTTTATGTTAGAGATGGCTATATAGGAACGCGCATTAAAAAAAATATGACTTGAAATAAAGATCAAATTATGTTAGAGTGTATATTAGGGATTCCAGCAGCTGAAATAGTATTTTAGCACAATGGAACCCCTCATTTTCTAATAAAAATTAATTAGGAATGTATAAAAAACAGTGTTTCGCCAAAGGCAAACATAAAGTCAAAGGCAAACATGAAGTCAAAGGCAACATGAAGCCAAAAGGCAAATATAGGAAATTTCTGACGTTCCTATACAAAAATATTAAGGGAGGTAAAAATGATGAGTGGTAAGCAACCTGAACAAAAGATAATCGAAAATTGGAGTGAATTAGCCAGAGCTTGTAACAAAGTTGATCCAGAGCTATATAAGAAATATGAAGTTAAAAGAGGTTTACGTGATATTAACGGAAAAGGTGTACTTGCAGGATTAACTCGAATTGGTGAGGTTCATTCTTATATCATTGATGAAAACGAAATGATTCCTGTACCTGGAAGATTAATCTATAGAGGAATTGATATTGAAAATTTGGTTGACGGTTTCCTTAGTGATAATCAATTTGGCTTTGAAGAAACTTGCTATTTACTCCTATTCGGAGATTTACCAAACCGTACTCAATTAGATGAATATAACAAGGTTATTTCAGATTGTAGAAAATTACCAGATGACTTTGTTAGAGATATGATTATGAAGGCTCCTAGCAAGGATATGATGAATGTTTTAGCTAGAAGTGTACTTGCATTATATAGTTTTGACGATCGTGCAGATGATACAAGCATACAAAATGTACTTAGACAGAGCTTAGAAATGATAGCATATTTCCCATTACTTGCTGTTTATGGATATCAAGCTTATGCACATTATCATGGCAATAGTAGTTTATTTATACATAGTCCTAAACCGGAACTAAGCACTGCTCAAAACATCTTACATATGCTTAGAGCTGATAACAAATATACTGAGCTAGAAGCGAAGCTTTTAGATCTTGCATTAGTGCTACATGCTGAGCATGGTGGTGGAAACAATTCATCCTTTACAACTCATGTAGTTACATCTTCTGGGACAGATACATATTCTACGATAGCTGCTGCACTCGGTTCATTAAAAGGGCCAAGACATGGTGGCGCAAACATTAAGGTAATACAAATGTTTGAAGATATTAAAGCGAACGTAGATGATTGGGAAGATGATGAAAAGGTTAGTCAATATCTAGAACTTATCTTAAATAAACAAGCTTTTGACCATTCTGGTTTAATTTATGGAATTGGTCATGCAGTATATTCTGTTTCTGATCCAAGAGCAATTATATTTAAAGGTTATGTTGAATCGCTCGCAAAGGAAAAAGGATTAGAAAAAGAGTTTGAATTATATGATCGTGTAGAACGTATAGCTCCAGAAGTTATTGGGAGAATTCGTAGGATGTATAAAGGTGTTAGTGCAAATGTCGACTTTTATTCAGGCTTTGTTTATAACATGTTAGATATTCCACAAGAACTGTATACACCGATTTTTGCGATTTCTAGAATTGTTGGATGGTGTGCACATCGTATTGAAGAATTGGTAAATGAAGGAAAGATAACACGTCCTGCATACAAGAGTGTAGCGCCAAGACGTGAATACATACCAATTGATGAACGTGAATAATTTTGGTTTTCTTACTTAATTAATAGTATGGTTTTATCATAAAGTAAGATTTAGAATTTTGTTAATTGTGTTTTTCAACTATAAGAAAAAGCGTTCAGTTTACTTGAACGCTTTTTTTGTTTCTAACAATTCATTCTATTATAACGGTTTTATTCGCAAAACTCTCGTATTTCTATTCCATGATCTCTGAGTTGTTTAACTACCTTATGAATGTCATTCGATTCGACGCGAAGAGTGATTTCTTGGTAACCCATTACTTCAGTATCAGTTTGAACAATATTTTTAATACTTCCACCTGCTTTTGAGATAATGCCCATTATCTGTGCAAGTTTACCCTTGAAATCGTATATATACATTACCAATTTAGGATGTTCTAAACCAAAGAAGTCTTTGTATTTTTCAAGCAATTTACCAGATGTAATAATTCCCTTTAGTTTACCCGAGTGTTCATCAACGATTGGAAGAAATGTCATTTTCTTTTCAAATAAAAGAAGAGCAGCTTCTTCGATAAAGATATTATCTTTTGTCACTGGTATTTTAGCCTTTATAAATTCGCTAACTTTTCTTTTGAAAAATGTTTCTTTATCATACTCTAAATTATTGAAAAATTCTTCATAAATATATCTCCTAGAAAGTACACCTACAAAGTGATCTTGTTCATCAATAACCGGTAAGGACAAAAAGCCATTATCAATTATTTGTTGTAAAGCTGTTCCGACCTCTTGATCAGTTCTAAGAATATGCAATTCTTCAAATGGTATCATGATTGATTTTACGTGCATATGAACACCCCTTATGAAATTATTTGGTCAAGTAAACAATTGGAATGAAATATTTCCTTCATTACACTAATAATATTCAATGAAACCATTTGATTTCCTCTTTTATAATTGGGTTTATTAACCAATTACATGCCCCATATTATAAAGACCTGCAGGTTTACCAGCAAGGAACTTTGCAGCATTTACAGCACCAACAGCAAATATTTCTTTTGACAAAGCACTGTGCTTTAATTCAATAATTTCATCTTGACCGGCATAAATGATGCTATGCTCTCCTACAATTGTGCCACCACGAATTGCATGCATTCCAATCTCTTTTTTGTCTCTTTTTTTTCGTTCAACAGATCTATCATATTGATAGGTGTATTCGTTGTTCAAGGTTTCATTTATTGCATCTGCAATTGCTAGAGCAGTACCACTAGGTGCATCAATCTTTTGATTATGATGTTTTTCAATTATTTCAATATCAAAGTTGGCATTTGTTAAAATAGAAGTAGCCTTTTGAGCTAAATTAATAAGAAGATTAACGCCAAGGGACATATTTGCAGAAAATAATATTGGAATTTTGCTACTAGCTTCATTTATAGCAGTAATAATATCTTCCCCAATTCCAGTCGTGCATAATACCAAAGGTACTTTTTTTTGTGTTGCATACTCAAGTAAGGGCTTAATTGCATGTGCAGTTGAAAAATCAATAATGACATCTGCATCAACATCACAGGTATCAAATGATGAAAAAACCGGATAAGAATTATTCACTCCATTGAATGGATCAATACCTGCAATCATTTCTGAATTTGAATCATTAGCAACTAGGGTAGAAATTACTTGCCCCATTCTACCATTACATCCGTGCATTATAATTTTTATCATAGGGTACTCCTTATCAAATTATAGACATTCCATAGTTTTTCATTTCTGTTTTCAAAAGCTCAATATGAGCAGGCTCCATAGTAGTCAATGGTCTTCTACCAATTCCTGAATTAAATTTTGGTCCCATCATAGAAAGTGCGGCTTTTACAGGAATTGGATTCACTTCACAGAAAAGAGCATCAATTAAGCTATGCATTTTCAACTGAAGATCAAGACTACCTTTAATATCCCCATTTAAAAACATTTCAACAATACGATGAGTTTCTCTAGGTAAAATATTTGCTACAACAGATATTACACCTAAACCGCCTAGTGCTAATAGTGGGACAATTTGATCGTCATTTCCAGAGTATAAATCAAGGCGACCTTCACATCTTTTTACCGTATCTATTACTTGAGCAATATTACCACTCGCTTCTTTTATTGCTACAATGTTTTCGATGTGTGATAAGGTTGCTGCTGTTTGGGAAGTAATGTTTAAGCCAGTACGGGATGGAACATTATAGAGTACGATTGGGATATCAACGCTACTTGCAATTGCTGTAAAGTGTTCAACAAGTCCTTTTTGGGTAGTTTTGTTGTAATAAGGAGTAACTTGTAGTAGACCATCTACACCAAGTGCGGCTGCGTTTCGTGACAACTCTATACCGTGGTTCGTATCATTGCTACCTGTTCCGGCAATTACTGGAACACGTTTGTTTGTTTGCTCTACTGCAATACGAATACATTCTATTTGTTCTGCATCTGTTAAAGTAGAGGCTTCGCCAGTAGTACCACAAACAACAATACAATCAGTACCGTTCTCGATTTGAAAATCAATTAAAGTTCTAAGCTGATTAAAGTTAATGCTTAAGTCTTGGTTAAAAGGTGTAACAATTGCCACACCAGAGCCTGTAAAAATTGCCATTAGGATCATCCTCCAGATCGATTGGTTTTTATGTAGAAGCAAATTTTCCTGTAAATGCTTCCTTATTATAGTATATTAATTTTTTTTGCATAGTTTGCTTAATTTGGTGAAAAAGAGTATATGAACTATTGCTAGTAAACTAGACCCTTTCATATTATATTACTTTTTCAACCATTTGTCGAACCAAATAATGCATAGTTTTCAACATTCAAGACGAATTATGCGATAAAAAGGAAATAAAAAAACAGTCGACAAGTGCCAACTGTGAATAGACAAATAAATTCCTTCACAAGTAGCACTCCAAATAATCATAGCTCAAAATCTAGTTACTATAACTAAATGACAGTCAATAAGCTCTTAACTTATAAACCAGATAAAAAACCAACAGGGGTTTTCCTCTTCGGCATTTTTTCCTTTCATCAAGTCTCATCTATGCCTGAACATATCAAAAATGATTAATTATAAAAAATGCACCTCTACTGTAGTTCATATTAAATTTTGTTAATAATATCATTTTTCCTTCGAAAAGTCAATGCTAACTTTCTTTTATAGCAACTGGAGGGCAATAATTAGCACTAATAATTAGTGAAATAGCAATATTTTTCAAAAAGTGTTTAGCAAATTATAGCTTTTATGGTATAATATGGATGAGAAATTGGTAGTAAAATAGGTAAGATCAATTTAATAACATGGAGGAGATTATGAAGAAAATATTAATAGTAGTTTTAGCAGTTATTATTTTAGCAGGTGGGACAGGGGGATTTTATTATGCAAAAGTATATGCAAATCCTTATAACAGAACATTAAAGGCAATACAAAAATCAACTGAAGCAACAAGTGGGGATGTTACCTGTAAGATGAAGTTCACTTTAGTACCTGAAAAATATGAAGAAGTTACAGGTATGGCACTGACTAAAGATCAAGAAGATATGATGAATTATGCAAATGTATTACTTGAGAAGACAATATTTGAACTTAATTATAAGCAACAATTGAATAAAAAAAATCCTATTGATAGCAAACTTCAATATTCATTAAGCTGGCTATATGATAATGAAAAGTTATTGGATATCATGCTAGGTATGGATGAAGAAAAATTTGAATTACTAATGCCATCATTAATGGAGAAAACAATTTTTATGAACAAAACGGATATCTATGATCAAATGGGTCTGGATATGAAAGATTTTGATTTCGAGAAATACTTTTCTATCATAAAAGACAATGAAAAACTATTTAATAAAGTTGATCAAGAAGAATATTATAAGATAATATTAGATTCATTTGAAGATAGCATCACAAAGGGTGATTCAGTTAGTGTAGCTTTAGCAAATGGGAAAAAAGTAAAGTGTAGAGAATATACAATTGAAATGAATTATGAAGATATGGTTAAAATGATGGAAGATGTAAAAAAACAAATGGAAGACGATGATGCTCTAAAAGAATATATTCGAGTTGTAGCATTAGAAGTTTTACAAGAATTAAATGATTCAAAGGATTATGAAGCTTTTAATCTTGAAAAAGAAGAAGTTGAAGACGCAATAGATTATTTGGAAGATGAAGATGATTTTGATGATGCATATGAAGAAATGATGGCGTCTTTTGATGATGCACTTGTAGAATTAGACACCATGCCTGAAAGTATGGACTTAGACTATACAATTACTTATGCGTTAGATAGGAAGAATAATTTCCGCGGGATGAAAATGAAAATGGATTCTGGTTTCTTTGCTGTAGATTATGATTATGTGATGAATTCTATAAATGAAAAAATCGACTTTGTAGAATATGTAGACAATGAAGCTATTAATGCTATGGATTTAATGGAAAAAGATGAAGATGAACTATATGAATTGTTAGAAGATATCGTTATTGATGCTGGAGATAAGATTATTGAAAACAAAGCTTTAGATAGTATGCTTACGGATATGAAGGACAATAGTGAATTATTACCGTCAGAATATAGTTCAATGCTTGGAAGCTATATCGATGAATTCCAAGGCAATAAAGAAGAATTTATTGAACTTATGATTGAACAAATGCTCTATAGTATTCAAAATCCATATGGCTTCGATTATTAACATTTTATAACTAAATAAAAGGTCTCACTAGATTCATTCTAGGTGAGACCTTTTTTAGTAAAGTTCAGTATTGGAAAAGCAAGTTAATTTGTCTTATAGTAATTGATAAGGCAACCGGCTAATAATATTTCTCTTTCTGAAGCTGAAAGTTCAGGAAGGTAAAGCATAAGTGGACGTTTCTTACCTTCATGGATAATATAAGCTTCTAACTCTTCTTTGCCATTTTCAACCACCCCTTTAATACCAGGTATGTAGATATAATCATCAACAGTTAGCTCGATATTTTCTTCCTTTGTAATGAAAGGTAGCAATCCCCAGTTTATCAAATTACTTCGATATCTTTTAGTTGCATATTCAAGTGAAAGATTTCCCCATCCACCAAGTACCTTTTGACAAGAAGCTGCTTGTTCACGGGCTGAGCCATCACCAGGCTTGTTAGCATAGATGATACTTCCTATTGAAGTTGTTTTTATTAGATTCAAGAAAGAATCTTCGGTATTAATGATATCAAAGATTTCTTTTAATTTGCCGTGGTCACTTTTATCTATATTTTCTAAAGCAATCATTCTTTCTTTTTCTATGGCATAAATTTCTTTTGATCTACCAACATAAGCTGGATCTTTTCTACTTAAGGTGAATTCTGCCAATCTATGTGGATTAGAACGATAGGAGGATGTCTCACCTGAAGGGATCAATTCATCAGTAGTTGTAACAGGATCCTTGATTACAGAAGTTACTTTTAGAAGTAAGTTATCTGTAAGTGAGGACATTGTTGGCCACTCTTTAATATTTGGGCCGAATTTTAGTTCAACCTCTTCATGTGGTTCATGAAAACCCTGATAAATTCTGTGATCATATATTTTGGAATTGTATACATATGGAGCAACAGATACAGGGACATCAATATCAGTTGCCGCAGTTAAAAAGCCACCATTGATAGCTGTTGCTGTAATTGAACGTGCATCCATTAAGGCAACGGAAGAAATCTGACCATCTGATGGCTTAGATCCTTCACGATTAGGGAAGTTTCTTGTTGCATGTCTTATGCTTAAGGCGTTGTTTGAAGGGACATCTCCGGCTCCAAAGCAAGGTCCACAAAAGGCAGTTTTAATATTCGCGCCAGCTTCCATCAATTTATTAATGGAGCCATTTTTGTTTAAAGCATAAAATACGGGTTGACTAGCAGGATAAACACTTAATACGAAATCATCACTTCCTGTAGAATGACCTGCTATCATTTCACCCATAAGAGATATATTTTCATATGTACCACCAGAACAACCAGCAACGATTCCTTGGTCAACCTTGATTTTACCATCAATAATTTTGTCCGTTAAAGAGAAATTTATTTTGTTGTTTCCAAAGATTTTTTTTGCATCTTCTTCTACTAGTTGTAATATTTCTCTTGGATTTGCATTTAATTCTTTAATCGTGTATACATTACTTGGATGGAATGGAAGTGCAATCACTGGTTCAATTGTTGATAAGTCAACTTTAATTAAGCCATCATAATAGGCAACATCAGCAGGTGCAAGTTTTTGGTAAGCATCTTTTCTGCCATGGAGTGCAAGGTAGTCTTCTACTTGTTCATCTGTTGACCAGATCGATGAAAGGCAAGTTGTTTCAGTAGTCATAACATCAATACCATTTCTATATTCTACTGTAAGGTTCTTGATGCCAGGGCCTACGAATTCCATTACTTTATTTTTTACAAAACCATTGTTAAATACTTTTTCAATAATTGTAAGAGCAACATCTTGAGGACCGACTCCTAATCTCGGAGTACCTTCAAGATAGACAGCTACAATTCCTGGATATTTCACATCATAGGTACGTTTAAGAAGTTGTTTCACAAGTTCTGGGCCACCTTCACCTATCGCCATTGTTCCAAGGGCACCATAACGGGTGTGACTATCTGAACCAAGTATCATTTTTCCGCATCCAGCCATCATTTCACGCATATATTGATGGATTACAGCTTGATGTGCAGGAACATAAATTCCACCATATTTTTTTGCTGCAGAGAGCCCAAAAACATGATCATCTTCATTGATTGTGCCACCAACAGAACATAGACTGTTATGGCAATTTGTTAAAACATATGGAATAGGGAAGGAGTCTAATCCACTCGCTTTAGCTGTTTGGACTATTCCTACATAAGTTATGTCATGAGAAGCTAAGGAGTCAAATTTCATTTTTAAATAGCCCATATCATCAGAATTGTTATGTGCCTTAAATATGCCATAGGATAAAGTGTTTTGGCGTGCTACTTCTGGATTAAGTTGTTGTTTTGTTATGAGGTCTTTGCCAGATTGTTGTAAGATATGGTTGATTTCGTCTAGGTTTAGGGTTGTTATATCTTCTACTAGGACAGTATCTTTAATGAGATAGGAGCCTTGATCGAATAATTTTACCATGATTTTCCCTCTTTCTTTGTAGTTTTCAGATAGAATATATTATATCGTATGGTGATTACTAGGTCAATGATTTTGTATTTTTATGCATTGTGTATTTATGAAAAATATTCAGGTAAACATAAGAACCAAGGCACTAAAATCCCAAACAAAATTAATATTGACACTCATTATCAATTAGGATATAATAACTTTGTAAGTTATGGGATTAGCATTATGTAGTTTTTTGAGGTGCTGAACCTTTAAAATTTCTAATAGGACGCTGGAGAATGCGTTTACTATAATACCTACAAGGAGCATAAAAATATGAAGAAAATAAGTGTTATCTATTGGAGTGGTACAGGAAATACGCAAGCAATGGCTGAAGCCATCGCTGAAGGAGCTAACGAAAACGGTGCAGAGGTTAAGTTGTTAAATGTTAGTGATGCATCAAAAGTGGATGTTTTTGAAGCTGACGTAGTTGTATTAGGTTGCCCTTCAATGGGAAGTGAAAATCTAGAAGAATCAGAAATGGAACCTTTTGTAGAGGATATTGAAAAGGAAGATATTTCTAGTAAACCCTTTGCTTTGTTTGGATCCTATGATTGGGGTGATGGCCAATGGATGCAAGAATGGGAAGATAGAATGACTGATAAAGGGGTTAGTCTAGTTGATAGTGGATTAATTATTCAAAACACTCCAGATCAGGATGATTTAGAAAAATGCCGGGCATTAGGTCATAAGCTTGCAGAAGCCTAATATGCTTAAGTATACTTCGAATATTTCATATTAAATGCATGAACTTAACAGATAGGAGTACGCTTATTTATCTTGACAAAAATTGTTTAAGAAGAGATAATATAATATATTAAAGAGAAATTTTGATTCTAGACAAGTTTTAAGAACTCAGAATAAGCCAATCATCATAATAATATGGAGAGTGAAAACATGATTAAAATTCTTGTTGTTGATGATGCCGCATTTATGCGAATGACGATAAAGGGTATCCTTGAAAAGAATGGGTTTGAGGTTGTTGGTGAAGCGGAAGATGGTATTACGGCGATTAAAATGTATTCTGAATTTAAGCCAGATATAGTGACAATGGACATAACAATGCCTGAAATGTCAGGAGTAGATGCGCTGAAAATTATTAAGCGATATGATTCAAAAGCAAAGGTAGTAATGGTTACAGCAATGGGACAAGAATCAATGGTTATGGATGCAGTATCACATGGTGCAAAAGCTTTTATTATTAAACCGTTTAAAGAAGATCATGTTATTAAAACCCTAAAAAAGGTAATGGCAATGTAAATAGAAAAAAATCATGGGGTGCTGTTTGCATATTGGCATCCGATAAGGTTATATTGAATTAAAAAAAGATGGATGATAAATCCATCTTTTTTTAATGGGCACAACTGGACTCGAACCAGCGACCCCCTGCTTGTCGAGCAGGTGCTCTCCCAACTGAGCTATGCGCCCTTATATTGAATGATATTCTAGCATATATAAAGGTTAGCTGTCAATAAGGCTTCATATTTTAAATTAAATTATTTCTAATTGCATATACAGCTAGCTGCGTTCTATCTCTTAATTGAAGCTTAGTAATTATTTCTGTTATTGCATTTTTAACGGTACCTTCTGCAATATAGAGCTTAGAACTAATTTCTTTATTTGTATAACCATCAGTGATCATTTGGATTATGTTCAATTCTCTCTCTGATAGTTCAACTTTAATATCGTTAATATGAAGTGTTTTGGTTTTTTGTTTTGATTCATATGGAACAGATGGAAATTCAGAGAATTTAAACACACACTTTTGAATAATTTCAAAGCCTAGTAGTGCACTTCGTATAGAAATTATTAATTCTTCAGTTCCAATGCTTTTGAGAATATAACCATCAGCACCATTACGAATTGCATTAGATACATCTGCTTCATTTTCAGAGCCTGTAATGATAAGCACTTTTATATTTGGAAATTTTGACTTGATTAATTTTGTAGCGTCAATTCCATTGCAGATAGGCATTGTGATATCCATTAAAACAATATCTGGACTAAGTTCGTTACATATTTTGAAGGCTTCAAATCCATTACTAGCACTGCCTACAACATTAAAATCGTTATGACTTTCTAAAATCTTCTCAAAACATTCCCTTAAAAATTTGTGGTCATCTACGATTAGAACATTAATCATTTTGTCATCCTCACTACTAAATGTATGATAATTAGAATGATTATATCATTTTATTTCAACAAGAACAATAAATAATTCTCATTTGTTTGAATATTGATGAGAGTATTAATTATTATTGTGCAATTTGCACCATTATATAGAACAAATTGTGAAATAGGCATTTAATTTAGTTACTTCAGTGACTAAAGAAATGCCTCATTTAAGAATAGAATTAAACCAACAGAGTAGTCAACTTGAGGAGTGAAGAAGATGAAAAAAGTATTAATTGTTGATGATGCTAGGTTTGTTAGATTTTCAATAAAAATGATTTTGGAAAACCTTGGGTTTGAAATTGTTGGGGAAGCAGAAAACGGAAGCGAAGCAGTTAAAATGTATCATGAACTCAAACCAGATATTGTGACGATGGATATTTCAATGCCAGAAGATGATGGAATCGAGGCGATTAGACTAATAAAGAAGATTGACAAGAATGCCAAAATAATAGTTATCGCTTCATTAGAAGAAAACCAAAGAATTGGAGAAGCAATGCATGAAGGTGCTGTAGCATATATTATAAAAGATTTTAAAGAAGAGGGCAGTACATACTCATATTATTTCAAGAATGAAGGAAGTGATATTCGTGGGAGAAAATGACAATTATAAAACACTATTAGATATGTATATTTTTGAAACATCTCAATTTATAGATCAGCTTGAGCAATTGATTATGAATGGAGAAAACACTGATTTTTCAAGCGTAATACATGAAATATTTAGGATAATGCATACTATCAAGGGCTCATCTGCAATGATGAATTTTAATGATGTAGCTAAATTATCTCATGCTGTCGAAGATTTGTTCTATTATATTAGAGAAAACAACCCAAAGAATTTAGATACGAAGTCCTTAAGTGATATCATCTTAGGTTGCATTGATTTTATTAAAAACGAACTATTTAAGATTGAAAGTGGAAAGATAGAACTTGAAGATTCTTCAGAAAAGATAGAGGAAATAAATAAATTTCTCAGTGGACTAAAAAACTTAAAACGAGTTAATATCTCATTAGAGGCAATTGAATCAACGTTAGTAAAAGACAACGATAGTAAGGATAATGAAAATACATATGAAATAACCATTCATTTCACGGAAGGTTGTGAAATGGAGAACGTAAGAGCTTTTTCTGTAATTCATCAAGTTTCTCAGGCTATTTCAGAAATTAAATATAAACCAGAAGAATTATTTGATCAAGAAAATGAGGCAATTGAACAAATTAAAAAAAATGGGTTTAAGATTATGCTGGTATCAAATTTAAATAAGGAAGGCGTCCATAATTTATTTAAGGAATGTTTATTTATAAGCCAAATTGATATAAAAATTCAAACCAATGAAGAGCTGTCTATAAAGGAGCCTGTTTCGACTATTTCTAAAGTTGATATAAATGAAGAACAAAAGAATATTAATTTGCCACAAAACGGAGGAATTATTAGTGTAAACATTGAAAAGACTGATAGGTTAATGAACTTAATCGGAGAATTGATTATTTCAGAGGCTATGGTTACTCAGAATCCTGATTTAAGAGGTTTAGATTTAGAAAACTTTTCTAAGGCTGCTAGACAGTTAAATAAAATTACGAGTGAATTGCAAGATGTGGTTATGTCAATTAGAATGGTACCGCTAATGGCAACCTTTTATAAAATGCAAAGAATTGTTCGAGACATGAGCAGTAAGATGAACAAAGATGTTAATTTGAAAATCATAGGGGAAGAGACTGAAGTAGATAAAAGCATTATTGAACATATATCTGATCCACTTATGCATTTGGTTCGAAATGCAATAGATCATGGTATTGAGGAGTTAGGGGAACGCATAAAATCCGAAAAACCAAGGATTGGTACAGTTACATTAGAGGCAAAAAATTCAGGAAGTGATGTCTTAGTAATTATTAAAGATGATGGCAAGGGCTTAAACAAGGAAAAAATATTGAAAAAAGCGCTTGAAAAAGGAATCACTGACTTATCAAAGGACTTAACTGACAAGGAAATTTTCAACCTAATTTTACTACCAGGCTTCTCTACAAAGGATAATATAACTGAGTTTTCTGGAAGAGGAGTTGGGATGGATGTGGTAGCAAGAAATATCGAAGCCATAGGAGGCTCGGTAACAGTTGATAGTGAAGAAGGAATAGGTTCAACGATAACACTTAAGATACCACTTACACTAGCAATTATTGATGGAATGAATGTTGAAGTTGGTGATGCAAGATATACCTTGCCTACAATAGCAATTAAAGAATCCTTTAGACCTAAAGAAAGTGATATTATTATTGATCCTCGTGGAAACGAAATGATTATGGTTAGAGGAGAGTGTTATAGAATTCTTCGGCTCCATGAGCTTTTTAATATCCATACAGAAATTACAGCATTTCATGAAGGGATCATAATTATGGTAGAGCAAAATAGTGAAAGCTTTTGCATCTTTGCTGATCAATTATTAGGACAACAGCAAGTAGTCATAAAAGCACTACCTAATTATATAAAAAACACAAAAACGATTGGTGGACTTGCCGGGTGTACACTGTTAGGAGATGGAAGCATTAGTCTAATTCTTAATGTAGGTGGACTAACAAACATGAAGTCTCTCAAATTATCCTCAGTGAGTTAATACTATAAGAAAGGAGTAATGATTATGAGTGACAATATACACGATTTTACTGAACAAGAAGAAGATACACAGAAAGGTAGATTTCTAACTTTTTTGTTGGGAAATGAAACCTATGGAATTGACATTCAATTTGTAACAGAAATAATAGGTATACAACCTGTAACGGAGGTGCCAGAGCTTCCAGAATATATTCGTGGCATTATCAATCTAAGAGGTAAAATAATACCTGTTATGGACGTAAGATTAAGATTTAAAAAACAGTTCAGGCAATACAATGATAGGACCTGTGTAGTAGTAGTTGATATTAAGGACATTTCGATTGGATTAATTGTTGATAGTGTAGTAGAGGTGCTTTCTATTGCTGATGGTGAAATTGTTGATCCACCTGATATAAGTAGGAGTGGAAAAAAATACATAAAGGGTATTGGTAAAGTTGGGAAAGAAGTGAAAATGCTGCTTAACTGTGAACAGCTGTTAACGGAACAAGATACGAATGAACTAATAAATCTATAATAGAAGTGGAGGTATTGACTATGAAATCATTTAATAATTTAAAAATTAAGATAAAGTTACTTATATGCTTTTTAATTGTTGCAATTTTCACAGGGACGGTTGGTACAATTGGGATTTTCAATATGAGTGCTTCAAATGATAGGACAGATTCGATATATCATAATAACTTTTTACCATCCCATAAACTTGCATTAGTAGAAAGAAATCTTCAATTGATACGTGTCAACTATTTTTTAATGCTTTACGAAGAGGATATGTCAACATATAAGGAACGAGTTAATCAAGTGAATGAATGGTCAAAGGAAAATGATGCGAATTTACTAGAATATGAAAAATTAATCATAAATGAAGAGGATCGTGAATTATTTAATGCTTTAAACGGTACGCTTGTAGGGTATAAAGAAATAAGAGCAAAAGCCATAGCTCTGATTGGTGAAGGAAAATATATTGAGGCAAAAGCAATTACTCCCGAATTTGCAAAAAAAAGGAGTGAAGTAGAGACTGCAGTCGAGGCATTAATTAGCTATAATATTAACTTAGCAGATAGAAGCATTAAATCAAGTGAAAGTACATATAAAGCACAATCCCTTATGATGATTGTCATCATAGTAATAAGTGTCTTATTGGCAATTTCGTTAGGATTTGTTATAGCAAATTTAATAAGCAAACCTTTAAAAAAACTAACTAGCATTGCAGACGCAATTAGTGTGGGAGATGTAGAGGTAGATGTGGATATTAATTCTAAAGATGAAATAGGTAAGCTTGCTGACTCTTTTAAGAAAATGATTAAAAATATCCAGGAGCAGACCTTAGTAGTTGAAAGAATTGCAGATGGAGATTTAACAATGTCAGTTGCGGCCAAATCTGAAAAAGATATCCTTGGTATAAAGTTAAATGAAATGGTGGAAAAAAATAATGAGATACTATCTAATATTAGTTATGCTTCTGATCAAGTAGCTTCAGGTTCAAATCAAGTATCTGATTCTAGCATGTCACTTTCAGAAGGAGCAACAGAGCAAGCGAGTGCGATTGAAGAATTATCTGCATCTATTGAACAGATTTCTTCTCAAACAAAACAAAATGCTGTAAATGCAAACGAAGCAAATGGCCTAGCACTAACTGCTATGAAAGAGGCAGAAGAAGGAAATGATAAAATGCAAAACATGCTTCACTCAATGGCAGAAATAAACGATTCGTCTAGTAACATTTCTAAAATTATTAAGGTTATCGATGAAATTGCTTTTCAAACGAATATCTTGGCTCTTAATGCCGCTGTTGAAGCTGCTCGAGCAGGTCAACATGGGAAAGGTTTTGCAGTAGTTGCTGAAGAGGTTAGAAATTTAGCGGCCAGAAGTGCTAACGCAGCAAAAGAAACTACGGTGATGATTGAAAGCTCTATTAAGAAGGTAGATGATGGAACACGATTGGCGAATGATACTGCGTCTGCTTTAAGTAAAATTGTTTTAAGTGTATCTAAGGCAGCTCAATTAGTTGGAGAGATTGCAGTTGCTTCAGATGAACAAGCTACAGGTATTTCTCAAGTAAATCAAGGCATCATGCAAATATCTCAAGTTGTTCAGTCAAATTCAGCTACATCAGAAGAAACAGCAGCGGCAAGTGAAGAGCTTGCGGGACAAGCGGAACTGCTTAAACAGCAAATCTTAAGATTTAAATTAAAAAAAGTAAGTGTTGGGCAAAGTTATAAAGGGTATGAAGAAATTAATCCAGAAATTCTTAGGATGCTTGAAGAAATGAATTCAAGGAAGTACGCAGCCACTACACAACAATCAGAATCAGCATCAGGAAACCCTAAAAAAATAGTGCTCAGTGATCATGAATTTGGAAAATACTAATCAATATTGTATAAATAGAAGGAAAGCTAAGGCTTTCCTTCTATTTATATCCATAAAATGAAAACGGTAGCCAATGCTACGGATTATATTTGGAAAATGATGTATACTATATATAACATGATAAAACGAGCTCATGAAAACATCAATTAAACTTAAATGGAGGATTATTTATGAAAAAGCTATTAAAAAATATAGATTTTGCAAAAATATTAGAAATGGAAGACCTAGTAACTTACAATGAAGGTCAGGTTGTTAGTAAAACACTTGTTCAAAATAAAACAATCAGCATTACACTATTTGCATTTGATCAAAATGAAGAAATAGGAGAACATGTTACAAGTGGAGATGCAATGGTTTACGTGCTAGATGGTATGACAGAAATTACGATCGGAGAGGAATTGTTTAAAGTAAAAAAAGGTGAAACGATAGTAATGCCTGCAGGAATACCACATGCTCTTTTTGCTAGAGAAAAGTTTAAAATGCTGTTGATTATTGTGTTTAATCCAATGGAAGATTAGTAGGTTATTATAATTGACCAAGCAGTTATATAATGATATAATTAATAAATTATATATGATATATAAACTAAGGCAGTATTTACACTGCCTTTTTGTAATACATAGGTTTAACATGGCTACAGAGGGATATAGTATAAAAAAGATAGGAGATTGATATGAATAAAAAATTAATTAAGAGTTGTATGTTTCTAATAACATATTTTATTTTTCTCGTTCTGGTAATCGTAAAGGCGGATATATTAATTGGTTTTTTGACTAACTTCATTATGACGCTTGTACCTTTGTTTATTGGTATTGCTATAGCTTTTATACTGAATAGACCGTATACTTTCTTTTTGAAAAAGTACAATACGATGATAAGAAATAGAAAGCTTAAAAAGTTATCGAAGCTTTTCTCTATTGCCACAGTATATATCTTGTTTTTTGTAATAGTAAGCGGTATAATCACGTTTCTATTACCTCAACTTTCAGACAGCATTGAGATATTATATAATAACCTTGGAGACTATGGTGCGAATCTAGAAAATTTTGCAAATAAGATCAAGGAATTTTTGAAATTAGATACACTTTCAATAAATATTGACTCAGCACTTGCACAAGTTCCTGATATGGCATCTGGTTTTGTTACTGGAATTTTCCCACAAATTTTTGATTTTACAACAGGATTTGTACGTTCAATCGTTAATATCATAATAGGATTTATTATATCAATCTATTTATTAGCAGATAAAGATAGATTAAAAAGACAATTTTCTGATGTGTTAATCGCCTATGCACCTAAAAAAGCGGCTATTAGAATTATAAAGGTGGCTAAATTGGTGATCAATACGTTTACAAGTTTCGTAGGTGGACAGTTTACCGAGGCCTTAATATTAGGAATCATGTTTTTTGTTGGAATGTTAATATTTGGGTTTGATTATCCACTTTTAATAAGTGTAATTATAGCCGTGATGGGTCTAATACCTATTGTAGGTCCAATTATTGGGTTAATTCCCTCAGTATTTATTTTGTTAATGATAGAACCGATGCAGGCTGCATGGTTTTTGCTTTACTTTGTTGTGATACAACAAATCGAAGGTAACTTAATTTACCCTAAGGTTGTTGGTGAGTCTATTGGTCTCCCAGCCCTTTGGGTATTACTCGCAATCATCATTGGTGGTGGTCTTTTCGGAGTTCTAGGCATGGTTTTAGGTGTGCCAACGGCATCCGTGATTTATCAGCTTATGAAAGAAGCGGTTCATAATAGACTTGAGGAAAATAATTCTGAATCATAATACAATAATAAGCAACCTAGCGCTAGGTACACAATAGAGGATATTTGTGAAGAGGAAAACATATGAAGAACTTAGTAGAAGTAAACAATTTAAATTTTGGATATCATAATTCATTGGTCTTAAAGGACATTAATTTTACTGTTAAGAAAGGCGATTTCTTAGGAATTATTGGTGCAAATGGGTCAGGTAAAAGCACCTTAATTAAAATGATGCTTAGAATATTAGATCCATGGAGCGGAGAGATAAAACTGTTTGGTGAAAACATTCAAAACTTAAAATCCTGGAATAAGGTAGGCTATATATCTCAAAAGGCCAACTCTTTCAATGGAAGCTTCCCAGCTACGGTTGAAGAGGTGGTACTTGCGAATCTATACTATCAAATAGGGCCCTTTAAGCTACCACAAAAGAAGCATAAGGAAATGGTTTTCAATGCTTTAGAAAAGGTAGGAATGCAGGAGTATAGAAAAAGTCTTATTGGTAGCTTGTCGGGAGGTCAACAACAAAGGGTATTCTTGGCAAGGGTATTGGTCGGTGATCCGGAAATACTCATTTTAGATGAACCGACAGTTGGAATTGATTTAAAGGCAGAGGAAGCCTTATACTGCTTATTAGCTCGCATCAATCAAGAACTTGGCTTGACTGTTATTATGGTGACCCATGATATTGGAGCTATTACAATTCATGCAAATCGGCTCATATGCTTAGGCGAAAATGGAATGTTTGAACATAATCCAAAGGAAGGCATGACAAGTGATTTTGTCTCAGAATTTTATGGGTATGATGTAAACTTACATGCGCATAACTGTGATAAATGTACGAAGAGTGAGGTGAAATCATGCTAGATATATTTCAATATGCATTTATGCAAAAGGCTTTTTTGGTAGGATTATTAATTGCAGTAATCACACCATGTATAGGTATGATTGTAGTATTAAAAAGACTTTCTATGATTGGAGATTCGCTGTCTCATAACTCGTTAGCGGGAGTAGCTGCAGGCTTAGCATTTGGGTTTAATCCTATCATCGGAGCAGTCATATTTTCAGTAACAGCTGCCTTTGGTATAGAACGTATCCGCAAGGCCTTCCCACAATATGCAGAAATAGCCATAGCTGTCATTATGTCTACGGGTATTGGATTTGCGGGTGTATTATCAGGCTTTGTTAAAAATAGTGCCAGTTTTAATAGCTTTCTTTTTGGGAGTATAGTTGCAATAACAGATTTTGAGCTCTATATTGTGCTTGGTTTAAGCAGTATTGTTATGTTAGCGGTGTTGTTATTATATAAGGAATTGTTTTATGTGACCTTTGATGAAGAGTCTGCTAGACTTGCAGGAGTACCTATTAAGGTTGTGGATTTTATATTTACTCTGTTAACGGCAATTACCATATCTATATCAGCTAGAACAGTAGGTGCACTTGTTATTTCTTCGCTCATGGTTTTACCGGTTGCAACGGCAATGCAATTTGCAAGGAGTTATAAACAAACAATGATATATTCAATCTTGATTGCAATTTTTTGCACCATGATGGGTCTATACGTTTCCTATTATGGTGGGTTAAAACCAGGCGGAACTATAGTTTTAGTTGGTGTTTTAGTATTGTTACTAGTAATTGCTTATAAAAATGTCATTAGAAAAATTTTCTTAAAAAGAGTCTCTATTGGTAATGCTAATTAGAACAGGATTTACTGAAAGGCAACGTAAATTTATTTGTTTTTTTGCATTTATATTGTAGACTGATGGCAAAACCTGTGATATAATTGGCAACGGGTTACAAGTGTAGTCCGTGATCAAATTAAATTAAACGTATATCCTTACTTCCCGCTTTATTAGCATGGGAAGCTTTTTTTGGGATAATAATAAAACTATGGAGGATTGAAATCATGCAAAGAAAAGTCATTCAAGTCGAAGAGAAAGTCCCTTTTTTACAAGGCTTACCTTTAAGTTTTCAACATCTTTTTGCAATGTTTGGTGCTTCGGTACTCGTACCATTTCTTTTAAACGATGCTGCTCAGACACAGGTTGTTGACCCATCTTTGGTATTACTCATGAATGGTATTGGAACACTTCTGTACATCTTTTTATGTAAAGGTAAGTCACCAGCATTTCTTGGATCGAGTTTTGCCTTTATCGGACCTGCAATCTTAATCATTACAAGTTCATCAGATGTTACAGGTAATTATTCAAATGTATTAGGTGGATTTATTGTATCTGCCCTCATTTTTTGTAGTGTAGCACTTATTGTACGTGTTGTAGGAACAAATTGGTTAAATGTTGTATTACCGCCAGCGGCAATGGGTCCAATCGTGGCCTTAATTGGTCTTGATCTTGCGCATACAGCTACAGGAATGGCTGGTTTAAATCCAAGTGATGGAATTTTTGATACAAAAACCATCATTGTTTCCTTGTTTACACTCGCAGTGGTAATATTAGGCACATTGCTTTTTAGAGGATTCTTTTCTATCATCCCAATTTTATTTGGAGTATTATCTGGTTATACATTGGCCGCTTTTTTAGGTATGGTGGACTTCACTAAAATAACAGGAGAAGGGGTTCAACTTCTTACAATGCCCAACTTTGTAATGCCAACCTTTGATATAACTGCAATTATGATTATTATTCCAGCGACACTGGTTGTTATATCTGAACATATTGGACATCTTTTTGTAACTGGAAATATTGTAGGGCGTGATCTTACTAAGGATCCTGGTCTTCACAGATCTCTTCTTGGTGATGGATTATCTTCTTTGATATCAGGTTTTGCTGGTTCAGTTCCAACGACGACTTATGGTGAGAACATGGGTGTTATGGCAATTACGAAGGTATATAGTGTTTGGGTAATTGGTGGTGCAGGTATTATCTCTATCATTCTTGCCTTTTTTGGAAATCTTTCAGGTGCCATTTCTAGTATCCCAGTTCCGGTTATGGGAGGCATTTGTATATTGCTTTTTGGTGTTATTGCTGCATCTGGTATTAGAATGATTGTTGAAGCAAAGGTTGACTACAGTAACTCAAAAAACCTAATTCTTACCTCAGTTATATTAATTGTTGGTATTAGCCAAGTAGCAATTAAAATTGGAAGTGTAGAATTAAAAGGTATGGTATTGGCTACTATCGTAGGTATGTTATTGAGCCTTATGATTTATACCTTTGATAAATTAAAGCTTACGAATGATAATTAAGTAAAGTATTTATTGTGATTTTATAAACCCATCATATGCGAAATAACTCTAAAAGTTAGACACTGTAGTATACTTGTGTTTATAACCAAGGGGTGCATTTCTCATAGGATGGGTTTTTTTGCCGAATGGAATGCGGAAGTTTTGTAACATTGACTTCTTTAGAAACATTCGGTATAAGTAATTGAGTATTATTGACATTTAGAGATAGAATATAGTAAGATGGACAAATAACGAAAAAGTATACATAGTTATGATTAACTGGTTCTTAAATGGAGGATAAGAGTTTGATTACGGATATTATGTTTTTATTAGTACTAATATTGGTTAATGCTTTTTTCGCAGGTTCAGAAATGGCATTGATATCTTTAAATGATAATAGAATAAAAATAATGGCTGATGATGGCCATAAAAAGGCAAAGCTTCTTAAACATTTGCTGAGTGAACCAAGTGAATTTTTGGCTACCATTCAAATAGGTATAACGATTGCAGGGTTTCTTGCAAGTGCATTTGCAGCTGAAAACTTTTCAGGAAGGTTGGTTCAACTATTAAAGGGTACAGGAGTGTCTATTTCGGATTCTGTGCTTAAGACGATTTCTGTAATATTGATTACATTAGTGTTATCCTATTTCACGCTTGTATTTGGAGAATTGGTTCCCAAAAGGTTAGCAATGAAAAAGGCAGAGAAGATTTCTATGATTGCTGTTGGACCGTTAAATTTTCTTTCAATTGTAACCTCACCATTTGTAAAGTTGCTTACGTACTCGACTAACTTTTTCGTAAGATTGTTTGGTGTTGATCCAAATGAAGACGATGAAAATGTAACAGAAGAAGAAATTCGAATGATGATTGATGTTGGTCAGGAAAAAGGCAATATTCATGAAATTGAAAAATTCATGATAAATAATATTTTTGAATTTAATAATAAGCAAGTGACTGATATTATGACACATAGAACAGAAATTGAGGCGCTTCCCATAAGTGCAAGTCTAGATGAAGTGATTGCCTTTATTAATAGAGAAAAGTATTCAAGGATACCCGTCTATCAGGATAATATTGACTGCATTATTGGAGTATTGCATTCAAAAACACTTATAGAAGTGATGACAGATGCGGCTCATAAAGAAAACTTTTCTTTACAGAATATAATAAGAGAACCTTATTTTGTCCATTCCTCAAAAAGAACTGATGAATTATTTAAGGAACTTCAAAGAAACAAGACGCATTTAGCAATTATTGTTGATGAATATGGTGGAACAGCTGGCATTGTTACGTTAGAAGATTTGCTTGAAGAGATTGTAGGCAATATTTTTGATGAAGATGATGATGAAGAAAAAGAAATTGAGAAATTAGACGACAATACATTTTTTATAAATGGAACTACAAGCTTAGATCTTGTTGAAGATTATTTAGAAATTCCTCTTCCAATTGAAGAGTACGAAACGATTAGTGGCTTCTTAATTGGTCAATTAGGCAGAATTCCTTGTAAAGATGATAATCCAATTGTAGAATATAACGGCTTAATCTTTAAGGTTGAAGAAGTAGATGAAAAGAGAATATCAAAGGTTAAGGTGTGTAAAATATAAAGCATTTTTGAGGAAAAGTTATCTTTATTTTTGGATAATATTTTCCTTTTTTTAACACTCAAAACCTCCGTCCTATGGTATAATTATAACAATGCTTATCAACTACGTAACATATGATAATAAGCATATAAAAAAATTTATGGAGGTACGGAGAAAATGAAGAAAATGAAACAACTTGTAGCACTTTTACTAACACTATCTATGATGTTTTCTATGCTCGTAACAAGCTATGCTGCAGACGGGGATAAGACAATTCAAATCATTTCGTTTAATGATTTACATGGATCATTAGCAGAAGGGAGTAAAGATTTGGGCTGGGCAAAAATGGTAGCAGCAGTAAATGCTATTAAGAAAGAAAACCCTAACACAATTGTAGTATCTGCAGGAGATAATTTCCAAGGAACTGCAATAAGCAATCTAACCCACGGAGAACCAGTTAATGAATTGATGAAACAATTAGATGTCACTGCGTCAGCAGTTGGTAACCATGAATTTGATTGGGGTATCGGTAATTTCGAAAAATGGTCTACTGACGGAGGTTATGATTTCCTTGCATCAAATATATATGATAAAACTACTGGGAAGCCCGTTACATGGGCGAAACCATATAAAGTGATTACAATAGACGGAGTGAAAATTGGGTTAATTGGTATTGCAACACCAGAAACCTTAACAAAAACAAAAGCCGAGCATGTTGCAAACTTAGAATTTAGAGATCCTGCCAAAGCGGCTCAAGAATGGATTGATTACCTAGAAGCAGGAAAAGCCTCTGAAGGTAAACCAGAGATTATTATTGCAGTAACGCACTTAGGTGCTGAACAAAAAGATAATGGAACAGATACAACGGTAGCTGTAACTGGAACAGATATTGAAAATCTTTCTAACAATACAAAAGGTTTAGATGGAATTGTTACAGGACATACACATACCTCGGTTGTAGGTTATATAAATGGTGTAGCTATCGTCCAAGCCAATAAGCAGGGTAGAGCACTGGGACAATTAACCATTACACTTAATGCTGATAAGACTATAAAAAGTGTAGTTCCTAAAGTTTTAGATTACGGTAAGGCTAAGGAAGCACTTACTGCAGATGAAACAGCAAAAGCAACCTATGACAAATGGAATACGAAGCTTAGTCCAATTCTTGATGAAAAACTAGGAGTTGCAAAAGGAACATTTACCCATGACAATAAAATAAATGTTAGTGTACTTGGTAAATGGGTATGTGAAGCTATGGCAGAAGCAACAGATTCGCAGATAGCTTTTCAAAATGGTGGTGGCTTAAGAACAGAAATTCCAGCAGGTGACATTACATATGGCCTTATGTATACCGTGATGCCTTTTGACAATACATTAGTTACTATGGATATGAAAGGCTCAGATATTTTAAAAACAGTTGAACATGGAATAGATTTACCGACAGCTGGTTATGGATCATTTAGTGGATTAAAGGTTGAGTATGATCCAACACTTACATATGGTTCAAAAGTGACAAAGATTACTTTGAAAGATGGAAAAGTACTTGATATGAATAAAACCTATAAAGTAGTTACGAATGATTTTATGATCACTGGTGGGGATGGGTATGATTTTACTGGAGCAACCAATGTTGTTGATACCTTTATACCTATTAGAGATATGCTTGTTGATAAGGTGAAAAAGGAAGTTAATGTTTCTGCTGCTGTGGTTGATTACGTTACGATAAAAGCACCAGTAGTAAAACCTGATAAAGACACAAGTGGTACAATAAAAGATACAACGGAAATCATTTATATTGTTCAACCCAATGATATGCTTTGGAAGATTGCTAAAAAGTATAATATGACTTTTAAGGAATTAGGAGAGTATAACAAGTTGAAAAATTATAATTTGATTTATCCTAAGCAAGTGTTGTTAATACCAGTTAAATAAAAGAAATATATTATGACAGAGAAGGTTTTTTATAACCTTCCCTGTTTTTACATTAGACAGTCGACAAAAGCATTTTTTCTTGGTAGGTGTATTCATTATTGGCAGTAAGTGTTCATTTTTCTGGCCTTACCCTTCGGCCGGTCAGGCGAAAAATGAACATTTACTGCCGTTTTTATTAAGCTGTAAGAAAAAATGCTTTTGTCTCTGTTTCGTTAATTTATAATTGATTAAATTGTCGACAATTTTCTCTTTTTGATTTTATAAGTTGATATGCTTCCTATTTCAAAATACACTTTTGAAAATTGACTACAATTCCTTGTAAAGATTTAGATTTTCTTCAAGCACCGCGTCTTTGGAAATGTTGTTGTCTAGAAGTTTGTTGTAACGTCTCTCTAGTACACCAGCATGTTTGATTCTATTTGCATTGAATGGTGTTGCAACATCATTAAAAATAGGTTGCTTTTGAAGCTTTTCACGAATAGGCTTGCTAAATGGACAATGCTTATATAGGATGCTTCTAGCAACCTTGTTAAGTCGGACATTGCCCTTGAATTCATGTTTAATCCAAATTTCATAATCTGCAGTAAAGATCTCTCTCATTTGACTATTGTGTCTTTGGATTTGTGATCTAAGCTTATCTTTTGCTTCTTCTGACAAATCTTTGTTTTTTTTGTAAAACTGAATGTAATCCATGTACTCTGAGGTGAGAGACGATATGGTAACATCATTCCAGGCGGTTCCCATCATAGTTCTACATAGTTCCCAACGGAAGTTTCCAATCATTTTAAGGAGCATGTCCTCTAAATTCTCACTTGTAAAAATAGGAAGTATAATTCGACCAGGAGTACTACGAACCCTACCTGAAATATCCTGCCACATGCTACCTCTAAAACCAAAGGTAGGCATCAGTATAATGTCTGGCGCTACAGCTTTTGATATAATTTCTTTTTCAATACTGAGCTTAGGATTTTTATAAAAAATTTCTCGATGAAAAGCGGAGAAATCAACTTCTAGAATTTTACCTATGATTTCACCAACCAATTCCTTAGTAACATGAGCCTTGGATAAATCTCTTGTAATCATATCACTATGGAGAATTGGAAAATAAGTATTTACCTGACCATAACATAGTCTTTGATTTGTTTTGAACATATTCATTATTTCAAAATTCAGACGAGCATTTGTATCATTGCTATATTTGACCTTGTCATTATCAGATACCTCGCCTTTTTTTTTCATTTCTCTAAATACGTCGAAGTAGTCTTGGTCAAATTCATTCGTAGAAGGGTCTCTTTGCATGGAATGTATTTGATAGAGCCATTCATGCATATTGTAAGTGGTACAAGGACTATCATAAGCTGATTTGTCCACTAATTTGTAAAGTGAGAGAACTTGTTCAGTTGTAAGGAGTTTCTCATCCAAATACCCATAGGTTAGAAACATTTGAAATAATCGGGACTCGTTTTTTTCAGAGGTAACTTTTTTATAAACCAACTCATACAATTCGAAGAATAAGGGGGTAACAATACTCGTTATACTTCTTTCGGTAACATCTGTAGTAAGTTTATCTTTTAATGATCTAAAGGCTTCCAGATTATTTCGCAACAGATCGGTTTTTTCATTTGATAAGCCAGAGTATCGTAGAATCTTTTCTGCACTATCAACCAATTCGTCAGGAATGTTTTTGAGATCCATCGTATCAGAAACATCGGGATCTATTGAGATAGAATCAGAGTTAATTTGTAGCTGATTACTTATATTAATCATATGTTGAATATCTACGTTTAGGGCATAATGATAATCATCTTGAAAAGCTATGGCAATATCCATTATTTTTTTTACCAAATAATCGAGTATTTGAAAAAATTCTGTAGTATCCTGATTGTATTTTTTCACCTCATTAATGAGGGATATCAGTTCGGAAAATATGCTCTTTTCACCTTCTAAGTATACTCTGTCAAAACACTTTATACATAATAACATTGCATCCTTCAGGTTAAATTTGATTTTTTCAAAGTTATGTGCAGCATCATTAAAGTGGTACTGGGATATGTATTCATCTGCACTGAAGAAATTCTTTCTCAGCTGAAGGGGAAGAGAAATGATGTGTTTATAGTATTCGAGTTTGCCTTCAATTACTTCATCTATAGCAACATAATCCAAATCAGTAAGCTCTGGGATTTCTTCCTCCAAGAACTGTGATGTAAACTGCATTGGTATTTGGCCTGCGCTTTTAAGCTGCTTGTATTTTTCTTGTGCTTCAGTTAAATATAGGGATGAAGGCATATGAGATAGGTTGTATTTATCTTTTAATGCCCAAATAAACATTGAAAGGTTATCAGATAAAATACTCAGTGTTTTCATCCATTCTTCTACGTTTAATAGTGCATTATAAGAATGACTCATCAAGGAGGTTATGGAGTTAATGGTCAATGAAGAATATTCTATTTGAGAATGGAGAAGTTCGGTGAATTGATTTACTCCGTTTACGGCATACGCTAATAGACTAGAATCTTCTGCGGTACGATAACTATAAGAAAATTCTCCATTTAGAAATAATTCAGTAGCGCCAATGAAGATATTCTGATCTATTGAAAAAACTCTTAAGCTATTTTTTAAGTTGTTCTTTTCATTTCTATTTACAAGTTCGTCATGAAGAGAAAGATATACATCTATTTTACCCTTTAATAATATGTTGAGTGACTGTAATTTTTGTCCTTCTAGGAAGAGCATCTCGTCCTTTGAGGTGGAATATTTGCCTGTCTGTGTATTACTCATAGTTAAATCACCTTTCCTAAAGTTGATATTATTTGAATCAAATTTTACCATTTTCCATAGAAATTGTTTTAACCTTAATATTTAATTAATATTATAACTATTTTAGTATATCACTTCAAAAGAAAGATGGCAATTGTTTGATTTCTAGTAGCTCTGCTATCAAATTAACGATATGTAATGGGGTCTTAGATTTATCAAAGATTAACAAATATCTGAAATATAGGCCAACATTAAAAAAAGTATAGAATTTTCTTGGTATATGTGCATTTATAAAGCAACTTGCTACTATTCCGGATATTGTTGAAATTTTAGATGATACCGCTGAAATGAAGAGATTGGTCGTTTAATCTTATTTTAACCGAATGGAAGAAGTCCCCCACTTAAAAGTGGGGGACTTCTTCCATTCGGTTACGAATATATCAAGAGTCGAACCTAATTAAGTCCTTCCATATTTCAATTTCATTGATTGCGGCCTCAACAGATTCCGAACCATGGACAGCATTTGCTTGAACAGTTTCTCCATACATATATCTTATCGTTCCAGGTCTAGCTTTGTTTGGATTTGTTGAACCGTTAATTTCTCTAACAATGTTGACTACATCTACACCTTCTAATACCAATACAACTACTTCAGAGGAGGACATAAAATCGACCAATTCATCATAAAAATCTCTGGATTGGTGAGCTGCATAATGTTTTCCTAAAACTTCCTTTGTAGGTAAACATCTATGTGCGTGAATAATATCTAAGCGATTATCCTCATAACATGAAATGATTTTTCCAACTAACTTTTTGATCACTGCTTCAGGCTTAATAATAACTAAGGTTCTTTGCATTGAATCACGCGCCTTTCATTGAATTTTATGAAGTCTTTGCTTTTATACTAGGAAAGCTCTGCTTAAGCAATTGAATAAGCGGCAGCTGGAAAAAAGAATTTTAATTCAGAAAAGCCACTCTTCTAATAGTATTATCAGCAGAACTCATGATACAATTCATCAAATTTATTTTTATTATAGCACTAATAGATAAGTGCTTCAAGGAAAAGGGGATCTGGTTGTTATATTTATTGTAATTTTATCATTTGACATGTTACAATATAAGATATTACCAGAGGTAATCAATGATTAGGAGACAATATGAAAAGACGAGTATCTATTTTAGTGGCTTGTGTACTATTTATTCTGACAATTACAACTTCATCCTTTGCAGCGAGCTCTATTTCAAAAGATATGACAGTTGAATATTCTGGCGGAAAGAAAACGGTTAAAACGGTTTGGATCGATTTGAATGATCCAACGATTAGATTAGATATTGTATGTGCAAATAATAAAGTAGGCACAACTGATTCCTTAAAGGACATTGCGAACTTGGCAAAAGATGATCAGACAAAGGTGCTTGCAGCGATTAATGGCACATATTTTAACGCGTACAGTGATATGCAACCAAGTGGAACATTGATTTCAGAAGGAGAAGTTTTACATGTAACGAATTCCGGAACTGTATTTGGAATAGATGGAGGCAATGATTTTTCAATTGTACCATTATCTATAAAAATTGAGGGGAGCATTAATGATAGTTGGGTGTGGCCAAATAATTGGTATGCCTGGAATATCAATCAAATATTTACAGAAAGTAGTTCCAGTGTCATTTTTACTCCTGAGTATGGAACGAAAACGCCTGTTCATAAAATGACCTCAATTGTGGTAGATAATCATATTGTGACAAAGATTTCTTCTGGGCAAGTGAATATTCCATCAGAAGGGTTTGTGTTGGTAACAGGAGATAACTCGCAAATATCTAAATTCCAGGTAGGGTATAGCGCAGATTATAAAATCACCTATAATGAAAATGATTACGACGGTGCTACAACCGACCAACCGTTATCATGGAATAATATACGAAGCGGAGTAGGTGCGGGCCCACTTTTGCTAAAAGATTCTAAGATTGCAGTAAATGCTAAAAAAGAAGGCTTTACTGAAGAGAAAATAACTGTTTCAAAAGCAACACGAAGCTTTATCGGTATTACCAATAAAAATCAATTGGTTATTGGAGTTGTAGATGGTGTTACAGTGAATGAAATGGCAGAAATAGCAAAAAAACTTGGCCTTACTGATGCTATGTGTTTAGATGGTGGAGCATCATCGGGGTTGTTATATAATGATACTTATCTTTATAAACCGGGTAGAGATCTGAGTAATGCAGTGGTCATTACCCAGTTGAAAAATGCTCCCGTAAGATTGCAGCTTAATGGTAAAGAAATTTACTTTGATAAAGATCCATATATAGAAGCATCTTCTAATAGAACCTTAGTACCAATGAGAAAAATTTTCGAGACACTTGGAGCTTCTGTAAGTTGGGCAAGTGATAGCACGATTACGGCGGTTAAAGGTGATATCACAATTAAACTAAAAGTAGATAGTGATATAGCAACGGTTAACGGAGTTGAGTACAAACTAGAATGTCCAGCTGTTTTAAGAAAAGGGAGAACCTTTGTACCACTTCGATTTATAACAGAGCAATTTGGTGGTAATGTAGAAATGAAGGATGGTATTATTCGACTTAATATTTATTAGTAATTTAACTGATGTGCAGGCGATGCTTGCATTCGGATAGGAAACCGTAGCGAATGCGGAGGTTTTGTAACATGAACACTGGTTTTATAGGGCAACCCGAGGGTTGTTTTTTTTTATTTAGGAAAGCTCCGCATATGTATTGCAAAAGCGGCAGATATTTAACGATAAGTAGCTGATTTTATAGTGTTCCTGCGCCTTTATACCTAGCCCACATAATCATATATGTTCACTGTAAATGGTTGACATAACACCTAATTATTGTTAACATGATAATAACCTTTATCGACAAGAATTTACAAGGTATTTTGATTTCAGAACTTAGCTAAAAAAACCCATATTCAAAAGGAGATTGAAATATGAGAAGACTTGAAAGAACCCTCATTATTCTGCTCGTAGTAAGTCTTTTAGTTGCTAGTTCAGTTAATATCTTTTCTGCAAAGAGTAAAGTAACCACCACCCCTTCGGCACCAACCCTTGGATATTCTCCAATGACGCCAACTAACGGTAATGTAACAGTAACCATCTATTTTCCTTCAACTGCAGTGGTTAAACAGTACAAGATTGGTACTAATGGCACTTGGATCACATATTCCTCACCAATTATTTTAACATCTAATGCGTATGTTATTGCAAGGTATCAAAATAGTAAGGGTCAATGGTCAAATTTAGGTGGTGTGACGGTTTCTAATATCGACAAGACATCTCCGTTAAGTCCAACATTTTCTTTTTCTTCTTTACAATTAACAAATCAAAATGTTAGCGTTACCATTAGCTTTAGTTCAGATTCAACAGTAAAACAATACAAAATAGGCAGTAGTGGTTTATGGACAAGCTATAACTCCCCAATTGTATTAGAATCCAATGATACAATTTATGCAAAGGCATCTGACGCTGTAGGAAACTGGACTTCAATTTCATCCTATTCGATTAGTAATATTGATAAGTCGGAACCCACATTACCAAGTTTTAATATTTCTAATAGTAATTATACCAATCAAGATATTACTGTAGACATTCAGTATAGTAATGATTCAGAATATAAAAAATATAGAATCGGAAGCTCAGAACAATGGAATGATTATGTATCACCCTTAACAATAAGCACAAATACTACTATTCATGCCAAAGCTAGTGATGCAGCTGGAAACTGGACTATGGAAGTTAGTACTGAAATAACGAACATAGATAAGGAAACCCCAAACAGCCCGGATTTTTCTGCTTCTTCAACGGAATTAACCAATCAAGATGTGGAACTGAGCATTCTCTATGACATAGATTCAGTTGTAAAACAATTTAAAATTGGGGATACACAAGCATGGTTTGAATATAGTGGACCTATTATATTAAGTTCAAATGGGATTGTGAGTGCTAGATCCTCCGACGTAGCTGGTAACTGGTCATCAGAAGTGAACTACGTAGTGAATAATATCGACAAAACACCACCGATTTATCCGATTATTACTGCAACTTCAATGGAGTTAACGAGTGAAAGTGTTACGGTGACGATTGATTATAGTGAAGAATCCAGTACTAAGGTTTACAAGATCGGAGCATCTGGAGTATGGGCGGAATATACAGGTCCCATCGTATTGAATACGAACGATATTGTATATGCGAAAGCAGCTGATTCAGTTGGAAATTGGACACCAGAAATTCAATATGAAATCAATAATATTGATCACAGTGGACCTACTACGCCTATCATTATGGTTTCAACTATAGCAAATACCTATGAACCAGTAAAAGTGACCATTCTCTTTAGTGAGGATTCATTAATTAGACAGTATAAACTAGGTTTGAATGGTATTTGGACAAATTATATAGTTCCAATTGATCTTACAGGGAATACTATGGTCTATGCAAAAGCCTCTGATAATCTAGGAAATTGGAGTGAGGAAGCCAATTATTCAGTTGAAAACATTATAAAGATGGTAGTAGGTTATACGGTTAAATATGGTACAACAGATAAAAGCTCCTATAATTCAATGGTATCTAATGTGAATACTTTAAATGAAATAATAACGGCAACTTATACGGTAGACGCACTTGGTAATTTAACAGGTACAGCACCTGCTGATCAAATTACATATGCGAATAACAATAATATTAGTACGAAGCTAATGGTAAGCAATAGCTTTGACTCAAATATTGCCAAGCTGTTACTTCAAAGTCCAGAAAATAGATTGAATTTAAAGAATAACATTATTTATTTGCTTCAAACGAATCATTATAAAGGTGTTGATATCGACATAGAAAACATACCAGCTTCTTGTAGAGATCAATTTACCACATTTATGAGTGAAGTCTATGGTGCGTTGAAGCCTCTAGGATACAGTGTGTCTGTAGCCGTCCAAGCCAAAACATATGATTCCTCTACTGCAACCTGGAATTATGCTTTTGATTATAAGTCTCTAGCTATGTACTCGGATTATCTGATGATTATGGCATATGATGAACATTATCCAGGCGGAACCCCTGGCGCAGTCGCTTCGATAGATTGGGTAAAAAGTGTTGTTGATTATACGTTGACAGTAGTTCCGAAAGAAAAGATCATTTTAGGATTAGCAGCTTATGGATATGATTGGTCTAGCGGTGCTACAAAGGCATATTCAATCAACGGATGTTATAATTTAGCAAATCAGTATGGTGCGACTATTTATTTTGATAATGTTACAAAGTCCAAGTATTTTAAATACACGGTGAATGGCGTTGCACATACCGTTTGGTTTGAAGATGGTGATACCATTCCTTATAAGTTAGATCTTGTGAATTCAAAGGAGTTAAAAGGAATAGGTATTTGGAGATTAGGCCTTGAGAACTCAAATTTTTGGGATGCAATACGTGTGAAATTAAGATAATAAAAGTAGGAAAGATAAACGGGTGAAAGCCCGTTTGTTTTTTTGTGCATTTGGAACTACAGAAAGCGCAAGATATGTGGTAAGATGTCATTAATCAAGTAGCGTATTCGAGAAAGGACACAAGAGAATGAATGGAAACAATTACAATGAAGTAGATTCTAAAATATTAATTGTTGATGATGATGAAGCAAATATATCATCCTTTAGAAGAATGCTAGAAATGAACGATTTTACAAATATCATTTCAACAACTGATTCACGAGAAGTCGTTGCTTTCTATTTAAAGGAAAAACCCGACCTTATTTTGTTGGATTTAAAAATGCCTTATTTGGACGGATTTCAAGTTCTTGAACAGCTTAATCTAATAAAAGAAGACGAATACTTACCTGTTATCATGATTACAGCTGAAAATGATAGACAGACTAAAATGAGAGCATTGGAACTTGGAGCCAGAGAATTTATCAGTAAACCCTTTGATCAAGCGGAGGCAATAACAAGAATAAAAAACTTACTACAAATAAAAATTCTCCATAATAGCATTATAGATCAAAATCATTCACTTGAAAGAAAAGTGGAGGAAAGAACTAGAGAACTCAAAGATATGCAACTCGAAATCATCCAAAGGTTATTGAGAGCTGCTGAATTTCGTGACGATTCAACGGGATTTCATATTTCGCGAATTGGCTACTATGCTAGAGAGCTTGGAAAATTAAATGGTTTTTCAAAAAGTGACTGCGAAAAGCTACTTCACGCAAGCATGATGCATGATATCGGAAAAGTAGGAATTCCTGATCATATATTATTGAAACCTGGTAAGCTGACAAAGGAGGAATGGGAGATCATGAAACAACATACGATTAAAGGCGCCCAGATCTTGTCAGGAAGTAAATCAGAGATTATGCAGTTGGCTGAAATCATAGCTTTAACACATCATGAAAAATGGGATGGAACCGGCTATCCATCACAACTGAAAGGGGAAGAAATACCAATAGAAAGCAGAATAACAACTTTATGTGATGTATTTGATGCACTATTGTCAGTAAGACCTTATAAACATGCATGGCCATTTGTTGAAGTTGTTGAAGAAATAAAAAAGAACAGTGGTGTGTTTTTTGATCCTCAATTAACAACGTTATTTTTGCAAAATTTATCCAATTTTATCGAAATAAAAAACAAATATTTGGAATAGCAAAGGGAAATTATTTAAGAGGTATGTATCTTGGATTAAATGGGTATAACGTAAAAACTATTGCAAATATTGCTTGCAAATGAATTTTATGTATTATATAATGCAAATGAGAATGATTTGCATATAATTCAAGGAGGTTTTTATATGAAAAACAAAAAAATTAACAGGTTAATGAATAGTATTGTATTGGTACTAGTTTTAGTGATGGTAAGTGGATGTGGTTCAAAGGTTGAGAATGAAGAAATATTTGAGAATGGTAAAATTACGGTATATACAAGCTTTTATGCAATGCATGATTTTGCAAATAAGATTGGGGGAGACAAAATCAACTTAATTAATCTTGTTCCCACAGGAATGGAGCCCCATGATTGGGAGCCAAGTCCAAATGATATTGTTAAGCTTGAAAAGGCAGATGTTTTTATATATAATGGAGCTGGAATGGAACATTGGGTGGGAAAAGTATTAGAGTCAGTAGATAGTGAAAGATTGGTTGTAGTTGAAACCGCGAAAGGATTGAAACTTCTTGAAGGGATTGATGATCATGAAGAGGATCTTAAGGAAAAAGACGATGAAGAGTTGAAATATGATCCTCATGTGTGGTTAAATCCAATGTTAGCAAAGCAACAAATGGAAGCTATTAAGGAAGCCTTTGTTTTAGCGGATCCTTCAAATAAGGAATTTTATGAAAATAATTATACGGATTATGCTGAAGAATTAGATGAGCTTTTTGAAGAGTTTACTTCTACATTATCAGCTTTTGAGCATAGGGATATTATAGTAGCACACCAAGCTTATGGTTATTTATGTGATGCATTTGATTTGAATCAAATTCCAATAGAAGGTCTCAATGCTGATGCAGAACCTTCACCATCTAGAATGGCTGAAATTATAGAATTTGCTAAAGAAAAAGATATAAAAGTTATTTTCTTTGAAGAGATGGTGAGCCCAAAGGTTGCAGAAACCATAGCAGAGGAAATTGGAGCACAGACAGCAGTATTAAGCCCATTAGAGGGACTTAAGGAAGCAGATATTGCAGCTGGAAAAGAGTATTTCTCAGTGATGAGAGAGAATCTTGAGGCTTTAAAGCAAGCATTACGATAAGGATGATGATGATGAAAAACACGAGTAAAGAAATTTTATTGGATAAAGGCTTGAAAAATACTCGCCATAGGGAGCTTATCCTTGAGGTTTTTGAAAAAACTCAAAAGCCATTAACTGCAGAGGAAATTTTTTTGTTATTAAAGGGAAGTTCTGAAGCTACGTGTTTATCAACTGTTTATAGGACCGTTGAAGTGTTTGAGTCTAAAGGGTTAGTGATTAAATCTAATAGTATTGATGATGGAAAAGCACGATATGAATTCAATACTATGGAACATCGACATCATGTAATATGTATTGGATGTCATAAAATTATATTTATTGATGAATGTCCATTTATTGAGATTGAAAAGAATCTGAAGGATAAATTAGAATTTGAAATTACAGGGCATAAGTTTGAAATATATGGAAATTGTAAAGAATGTCAGAAACATGAAAGAGTTGAAGAGAATAAAATCTGAAGATATAACAATAAAAAAGTGCCTAAAGAGGCACATTTTTTATTGTATGAGCTATATTAGATCTAATTCCTTGCGTTTTTTCTCTATATGATCCACGTAAATTTGAATTGTTTTCTCGGCATCCAACTCGACAACTACTTTTCCAAGACCTAGGGATTCGGTAGTCTCAGTAAGGGTTTTTACAACAACATCACTACCAGTGATTGAAGGAACAGGAGCAATATGAACAAGCCAACCTAAAGCGATGGCGGTGCAAGCATCGGCTACAGCTTTTTGTTCTAAATATTCTGGGGCACCGATTACAAGGGGCAATTTATTGGTATCTACATTGAGGACATCTGCTAATTCTTTTGCAGTATGAGTCATTTTACCAATATCTACACAGGCGCCATAGGAAAGTACGGGAGGAATGCCCAGCTGTTTGCAAACAGATTTTAGGCCTTCGCCACATTCATCTGCTGCCTCTGGTTGAGTTAGGCCTGTATATTCCATAACAGAAGAGGTACAACCGCCGGAAAGGACTAGGATGTTATTTTTAATGAGACCTTGGGTAATTTTGAATACATTGCTGCCTCCTTGACCATATCGTGCAGTTGTACAGCCCACGATAGTTGCAATGCCACGAATATTGCCATTTACAATTTGTTCTATTAGAGGATCGAAGCTACCACCCAATGCTTTTTTTATAGATTCAGTACTGAATCCAATCATACAATCTGAAACATGAGGGGGTATATAAGCTTTTCGATTTTCACTTTTTCTTTGCTTAAACGCATCTAAAGCCATGTTTAAAGCTTTTTCTGCTTGCTCTTTCATTTTCTCAGGTATAAAATCTAAGGTTTCCGTGCCTTGGAGCTTAATAACAGGATGAGTACTTAACAACTTTGTGCCAAAACGCTTTGCATATAAGGGCATTGTTGGTACAGTACAGTTGTAATCGAACATAAATAAATCAATGACACCTGTTGCCAATACATATTCTTGAGACAACCATTCTCCTTCTTGACCGGCATATCCTTTTTGGTTATGGGTGCCTTCATAATTCATTAATTGCTGACCTTCACATACATGTCCTAATATTTGAATGCCATCAGCACCTAGAGCATGTGCTTTTTGTTGCCATTCATCTGTGGATGCCAATTCAATGGCTACATGAGCCAATAATGGCATATGACCATTTGTAATGATATTTACCATATTGTTCTTTAACAAACCCATATTTTGTTGTTTATGAGCAATCTCCTGTGTGCCCATAAGCATTTCTTGAATTAGGTCAAGTAATAATAAGCCTTGATATTCATTTGCAACACCTAAGCGAACACTGTTGAGTAAGAAGTCAACAGGATCAGAGGAGAAATTGGTCATACACCTTGTTTGAGCATATGCAATTTCACTGTAGCCACCACCGGGAAAAAGACCAAGTTTATTCCATAGCTCTTTACGCTGAGTTGGCGCAAAGGCCTCTACTAACTTAGAAGGAATATGGTAGGGGGCATGTATATCATTTATCACCCAATCAGCAAATTGAATGGCAAGGGCCTCAATGGGTTGATTGGCATCAAGTCCAGCCATATCTGCATATTTTTTCAACTTTTCAGGATCGCGAATTTTCAGGCCGCTTTCAGGGTGCTCACCTGCAGCTTTTAGAGTTCTTGCAGCTTGATGACAGTGAAATATATTAGCGGCTGTTCCAATGGTAACGTGACGATACATAAAGTTTCTTGCTACCATAGTGTGCGCATCTACACCACAGGTACCACGAGGAGCTTTTTTATTGATACGGCAAGGACCATTGGCGCATAATTGACAGGATAAACCTTCGATGCAAAATTGACATTGAATAGGCTGTTGTTCTTTAAACCTATCGAATACATTTGTCAACCCAGCTTCGTGAACAACTTGATACATTTCACGCATTGCAGGGTCGATAATGACATTAAGGGGATACCCTTTTTTTGATTGATCATGCTTTTGGATATGTTTTCGTTGCCATTTATGAACTTCCTTCATATCTGGCATTTTTTCGATATTCTCATAATCAATTTTGTGATCACCATTAAGACCTGGGTGGGTGTTTGGGTCGTTAGAATCTTCAGTGGTAAGCTTTGAGCCAAAAGTAGACTTGCTACCACTCATACGCTCCGAACTATTTTCAAAGGATTTTTTTATTTCTTTATCGGACATTGGTACCTCCTAAAATCTGTATTTTACTTTAGAATTTCCAATTTGTTGGAATAATATTCTACTAGAACGGAGCACAATAAAGGTAGCATGATAAAAGTTTGATTTGGGTATTTGACAATAACTATGGCAAAGGTGTATTATAATAAAAAGCATATGCCAAAAATAAAAATCATTAAGGAGTAAAACTAATGTCAGAATGTACAAGTTGTTCAGCTAATGAAAGCTGCACAAGAGACAAAGAAAAATGTCAGGTAGTGAGTAATTCATTTAGTAATATTAAAAAAACAATAGGTGTAATGAGTGGAAAAGGTGGGGTTGGTAAATCAACTGTTGCCGTATCGATAGCAAAGCAATTAAAAAAGATGGGATATCAAGTAGGTATTTTAGATGCGGATATCACTGGACCAAGTGTACCTAGATTATTAGGGTTACAGGAAGAAAGAGCACTTAATTCAGAGGAATATATTTTGCCAGTTGAATCTAGTGAGGGTATTCGCACCATGTCATTGAATTTTTTGATTGAAGAAGAAAATAGCCCAGTGATATGGAGAGGACCAGCAGTATCTAACGTTGTTAAGCAGTTCTATACAGATGTGTTTTGGGGAGATTTAGATTATCTTGTGATTGATATGCCACCAGGCACCTCAGATGTTGCACTTACAGTAATGCAATCTATTTTATTAGATGGTGTAATTATGGTTACATTACCACAAGATATGGTTTCAATGATTGTATCAAAAGCCGTAAATATGGCTAGGACACTAGAAATTCCAGTACTTGGGGTGATTGAAAATATGAGTTATATATCATGTCCAGATTGTGGAAAACGCATTTCATTATTTGGAGAGGGAAATAGTGATCAATTGCTCTATGGTTTGCAGCTTGAGCTTTTAGGAGAGCTTCCGATGATGAAGGAAGTAGCTAAGCTATCAGCTGAGCTAGAGGAAAGTGAGTCAGAAGTTATTGATTCATTATTTGGGCCTATTGTTGAGAAGATTATTAAAGCAGTTGACCGCTAGGATTATGTGAAATACATAGAGGTATACGATGACCGATTGGAGTGCATTTGACTTTAATCGGTTATTGTGCATAAACACCAGTTATAGTTGGTGAGCAGACTGTCGACAAAAGCATTTTTTCTGATAAGTGTATTTACTATTGGCAGTAAGTGTTCATTTTTCTGGCCTTACCCTTCGGACGGTCTGGTGAAAAATGAACACTTACTGCCTTTCGTATTAATCTAGAAAAAATGCGTTTATCTCTGTTTCGTTAATTGATAATTAAAATCAGGAAACATTATTTTTTGCAAATTAGTTATTGACATATGTTCATAATGGGGTATAATAGTTTATGTAAAGGGTATATGCCAATAATTAATAAGGAGGTTCAACATGCCTAGAAGAGATGGAACAGGTCCTTTGGGACTAGGAGTAATGAGTGGAAGAGGCTTAGGAGTATGTGGAAGAACAATTAATGGAAAATATGGTGCCGGATTAGGTCTTGCATTAGGACTGGGAGTAGGTTTTGGCTGCAGACGAGGTTTTGGTAGGAATTTCTTTGCAGATTCAACTCATGAAAAAGAGATGCTCACAGAGGATATGGATTTGCTTAAAAAGAGGGTTGAGGCTATAAGTAAGAGATTAGGTAATTAGTCAGAGCACACATAAAGAGAGCACAAATAAAATAAGTACTATGACAAAAGGAGGACAACAATGAAAATTGCAATACCGGTAGAGGATAAATCCATGGAATCGAGTGTATGCCAATCTTTTGGACGCACACCGTATTTTCTAATTTATGATACCCAATCAAAAGAAAGCGTATTTCTAGATAACAGCGCAGCGGCTAGCCAAGGTGGTGCAGGGATTAAGGCAGCACAAGCCATTGTAGATAACAAAGTAAGTGCCTTACTAACACCACGCTGTGGAGAGAATGCTGCGGGGGTAATTAAAGCCGAAAGTATAGAAATATATAGGACGATGAATGATTCTATTCAGGATAATATTGATGCTTTTAGTTACGGTAAGTTAGCTTTTCTTGAAGATATACATGCTGGATTCCATAATCATGGAGGAAAATAATATGAAGATAGCTGTGCTAAGTGGTAAGGGTGGCACAGGTAAAACCTTAGTATCTGTAAATTTGGCTGCAGCAGCAAAGAATGCCACATATATTGACTGTGATGTAGAAGAGCCTAATGGACATCTGTTTTTCAAGCCGTATAATATAAAGTCAGAAGAAATTTCAATTAAAATTCCGTTTGTTGATAAACAGCTTTGTAAGGGCTGTCGTCAATGTATTGACTTTTGTAAATTTAATGCCTTAGCCTATATTCATAATGGCCTGATCATTTTCGATGAGGTTTGTCATTCCTGTGGTGGATGTGTACTGCTTTGTCCAGAGAACGCTTTGTCAGAGAAGGAAAAGACAATTGGCGTAATACAAAGAGGTGTTTCTAAACAAATTAAAATTGTTACAGGTATTTTAAATACTGGAGAAGCATCTGGTACACCAATTATAAAGAAGCTTTTAAATGATATGCCAGTAGGTAAAGATATCACCTTTATTGATTGCCCTCCTGGAAGTGCTTGCATTGTTATGGAAAGCATTAAGGATGCGGATTATTGTATTTTGGTAGCTGAGCCAACATTGTTTGGTGTTCATAACCTTAATATGGTCTATGATTTAGTGAAATTGTTTAAGAAGCCCCATGGGGTAGTGCTTAATAAGTGTATCGAGGGAGAAAACCCTGCTGAAAAATTTTGTATAGAAAAGGATATAAAAATTTTAGGAAAGATACCTTTTGATGAAGAACTTGGCACACTTAATTCTAATGCTTTGGTTTCTGTTAGAGTTGATAAAAAGTATATGGATCTTTTCTCTTACTTGCTTGATACAGTGACTAAGGAGGTGCAGCATGAAACAATTGTTAATCCTTAGCGGAAAAGGTGGTACGGGTAAAACTACGATTGCTAGTGCCTTTATTAAGCTTTCTAATGCCAAAGCATATGCTGATTGCGATGTGGATGCACCTAATTTACATCTTGTCATGAAACAGTTATCACAAGCACAAAAAATAGATTATTATGGAATGTCCAAAGCTGAAATAGATACAGATTTATGTAATCAATGTGATTTATGTAGACAAAATTGTCGGTTTGACGCAATTAAGGTTGAGGATAATTATATGGTGGATTGCTTTTCCTGTGAGGGTTGCGGTGTCTGTGAAGCTATTTGCCCAGTAGGAGCTGTGGCTCTAAAGCCTGCAATTGCAGGAGAGTTAGTGCTTTATGTAAAAGATAAGGTATTTTCCACAGCACAGCTTAAAATGGGTAGTGGCACATCAGGGATGTTGGTCACAGAGGTGAAAAAGCAGTTGAAGTCAGTAGCTATTAAGACAGAGCTTACAATTATTGATGGATCTCCGGGTATAGGATGTCCTGTTATAGCATCATTAAGTGGTGTTGATATGGTTTTAATCGTAGCAGAACCGTCAGTTTCAGGAATAAGTGATATGGAACGAATTATAAAAACTGCGGGGAAATTCCAAACAAAAATAGCTGTTTGCATTAATAAGTATGATACGAATATAGAAAACACAAAAAGAATTGAATTGTTCTGTGAAAAACATAAGTTGCCTTTTTGTGGAAGGATACCATTTGATTCAAATGCTGTACAAGCAATTAATAAGGGTCATAGCATCGTTGAAATAGATTGCACGGCAGGGCATGCAGCAAGAGAGGTTTTTGATAGAACAATTGCAGTATTAATGGATGAAAATCTTAGTGTAACTAAAGAGGGTAATGTTGATTGAGGCATGTTACAAGATTTTGAAGGATTGTAAAGATTTTATAAAGAAATTATGAAAAATATGGAGGAAATAAAATGAAGATTGCAGTAGCTAGTGATAAAGGAATGGTAACAGAGCATTTTGGACATTGTGAGAGCTTTAGTATTTTTGAGACTGAAAAGCAACATATTATTAATAACGTGAGTATACCAAACCCTGGACATAAACCAGGATTTTTACCCGTTTTCTTAAGTGATAGAGGAGTAAACGTCATAATTTCAGGTGGAATGGGCGGTGGAGCCGTTGAAATTTTCAATGAAAAAGGTATCGAGGTTGTCACTGGTGCAAAAGGAAGTGTAAAGGCGGTAGCTGAACTCTATTTACAGGGCGCGCTTAAATCTACTGGCTCTGTATGTCACGAACATCATCATCAGGATGAATGTGAAAATTAAATAAGGTAGCGGATTTTTCATATTGGGTGTAAATTTGAAATAATATTCTGTTTTACACCATTTTGCTTTTTTAATGAAAAGCAATGTTAAAAAAGCATGTTAATAAAATGAGTAATGGTTATAAGTCTGATTAGCTTTAGCTGTTGATAGTTGATTAAAACATGGTATAATGACTTAAAAGATTGATTAGGCATTTGTTGTATTAAATCAGAAGACAGCTTATGTCAAGGAGGTATAGTAATATATGGCAAGACCTAGAAAATTCAAAAGGGTTTGTTGCTTACCAGAGGTCACACTATATGGACCATTGAATAAGAATGAACTTCAAAATGAAGATGTATGTATGACAGTTGAAGAATATGAAGTGATCCGAATGATGGATTATGAAGGCCATAATCAAGAAGAATGTGCGAATGCAATGGGTGTTGCTAGATCTACAGTTCAACGTATTTATGATGATGCTAGAAAAAAAATAGCAGATAGCCTAATTAATGGTAAATCACTAAAGATTCAGGGCGGAGATTATAAATTGTGTAGTGATTTTGGTGATGAGTTTCCATGTAAAAGAGCAGGGTGTCATAAGAGAAGACATTTAATGGAGGAAGAGAATGGGGAGACTAAGTAGAGCATAGAATTTATACAATCAATACTTCATATATAGAAATGAAGCCCTATAGGGCTTTTCAGACTGTCGACAAAAGCATTTTTTCTGATAAGTGTATTCATTATTGGCAGTAAGTGTTCATTTTTCTGGCCTTACCCTTCGGCCGGTCTAGCGAAAAATGAACACTTACTGCCTTTAGTATTAATATAGAAGAAAAAATGCTTTTATCTCTGTTTCGTTAATTTATGTGAAGCCCTATAGGGCTTTTTTTTAGTGTTTAAGCATATACGCATAACTAGCTTTCTTTGTATACCTTATTATTAACCCAATGGCAACAGTTAGAATAGAATGAAGTATAAAACCCATTTAACCGATGTGCAAGGAAACTTGCATTCGGTTACGAGACCGTAGCGAATGCGGAGGTTTTGTAACATTGACAAAAAGGGGAACGTTCCATGTCTGTATTTAACCGTTTATCAAACATTTTCGAATCTTCAGATGAAATTCCTTTTGACGACTCCTCAAAAATTGTTCTTATGAGCGATTGTCATAGAGGTGATGGGAGTTGGGCGGATGACTTTTCTAAGAATCAAAACCTCTATGTTGCGGCCTTAACCCACTACTATCGTGAAAAATTTACTTATATAGAACTTGGGGATGGGGACGAGTTATGGGAAAATAGTAAGATTTCTAACATTATACATATTCATAAAGACGTATTCTGGCTTCTAACTAAATTTTATGAAAAGGGTAGGCTTCATATGGTTTTTGGAAATCATGATATTGTCAAAGAAAACACAAGTTATATCGAAGAAAACCTACATTATTTTTTCTATGAACGAGAACAAAAGTACTATCCCTTGTTTCCAAATGTTAAGATTCACGAAGGGTTAGTGCTAAAGCATAGCATTACTGGGGATAGAATTTTTCTCGTTCATGGACATCAAGCTGATTTTCTAAATAGTACACTATGGAGATTAAGTAGATTTTTAGTGAAACATCTATGGAGAAGGCTCGAAATATTTGGTGTTAATGATCCAACAAGTGCCGCAAAAAACTACAAGATTAAGTGGAAGGTTGAGAAGAAATTAAGAGATTGGGTAATCAGAAATAAACAAATGCTAATAGCAGGACATACCCACAAACCTGTATTCCCAGAGGTGGCTGATCCTCCATATTTTAATGATGGAAGCTGTGTTCACCCAAGAGGCATCATAGCAATTGAAATTACAGAGGGTTACATTTTACTTGTAAAATGGCAAGTAAAAACAAAGCTAGATGGTACATTATACGTAGGTAGAGAAATGATAGCAGGCCCAAGGATGTTAGAGGATATATTCATCTTTAAAAATGACAAATGATGTTACCGTACATGCAGGCATAAAATTACATTTAATTAAATTTACAAAACCAATCAGCAAATCTACTGTAGTCTACATATGGAAATTATGGTAATATATTAATATACATTTATGGAGAAGAGAAAGGGAGGTACCTTATGGGTGATAAAAACAAAATCAATAAAAAAGTTTATGAAAAAAAGCTAGAAGAGCTTCAAATTGAATTGGTTAAGCTACAAGAATGGGTCAAAGCTAATGGCTTACGTATAGTGGTAATTTTTGAAGGTAGAGATGCTGCGGGTAAAGGTGGTGTGATCAAAAGAATCACTGAAAATTTAAACCCTCGTGTTTGTAGAGTAGTGGCGTTGGGTGTTCCGACTGAAAAGGAAAAGTCTCAATGGTATTTTCAAAGGTATGTAACCCATTTACCTGCTGCTGGTGAAATGGTACTATTTGATAGAAGCTGGTACAATAGAGCAGGTGTTGAAAAAGTAATGGGATATTGTAGTGATGTCGAATACAATGAATTTTTAAGAAGCTGTCCTGATTTTGAAAGAATGTTGGTTCGCTCGGGTATTATCCTTATTAAGTATTGGTTTTCAGTTTGTGATGAAGAACAAGAAAAAAGATTTCAAGATCGTATAAATGATCCAACAAAGAGATGGAAGATTAGCCCAATAGATCTCGAGTCTAGAAAATACTGGGTGGACTATTCAAAGGCTAAGGATGCGATGTTCGAGTATACAGATATCAAACAAGCTCCTTGGTATGTGGTAAATGCAGATATTAAAACCCATGCAAGACTCAATTGTATTTCCCATTTATTAAGCTTAGTGCCTTATAAAGATTTGACTCCAGAAAAAATTTCTTTGCCCAATCGACAAAATGACGAAGCTTATATTCGTCCACCATTGGATGAACAGACATTTGTGCCTGATATTACTAAAAAACTATTAAAAAATAATTAATATAGCCTCAGGACTAACTGAATTTCTTTAGCGTGTATTTGATCTTATGATATTGAATAACGCAAAACAGTAACACAAAAATAAATAATAAATATCACATAGCTTCCAATGTCTGTAAAGACTTTGGAAGCTTTTATAATGAATTTTATTGGAAAAATAGCAATAAAAATAATTTGACATAAATACAATAACTTTGTCGATATTTGAAATAATTACAGTTTTATACAACTTAATTTAAATAAATTTTACAATGTAATATAATTTTATAATTAACAAGTTGACAAAACGTTTGTAAACTTATACAATAATAATAGTTTTTTGGTGAGATTTAGTTGGGGATTTTTATATGAAAGAATACACTGGGAGGTATTTAAAAAGGAATTGATGAAAGAAAGGGGTAATACCGTGACAGAAATAATGGTGAGCATATGCTGTATTACATACAACCAAGAAAAGTATATTTCAGAAACATTGGAAGGTTTTTTAATGCAAAAAACGGATTTTGAATATGAAATATTAATACATGATGACGCCTCGACAGATCAAACAGCAGCAATCATTAAGCAGTATGAAACAAAGTACCCAGGTATTATTAAATCAATATACCAAAAAACAAATCAGTATTCTAAAGGTGTAAAAATCGACCTAACATTTAATTTCCCAAGAGCAAAGGGAAAGTACATTGCCCTTTGTGAAGGAGATGATTATTGGACAGATGTAAATAAATTACAATTACAAGTAGAATTTATGGAAAAACATGCCAATTGTAGCTTGTGTACGCATATGGCCGAAAAAATTTCAAATGATCTAAAAAATATCGGTTATATTAGACCGAATGTAGGCGACAGGGAATATAAAACTGACGATGTAATTCGTGGTGGAGGTAGTGCATTTGCTACAAATTCTATGATGTTTCCAACAAAGCTAGTGAAGGAACTTCCTGACTTTTACGTAAAAGCGCCAGTGGGAGATTATCCATTAGCAATTTTTCTATCCTTATATGGCAATGTGCAATATATCGATTTATGCATGTCTGCTTATCGTGTTTTGTCGATTGGTTCATGGAGTAGTAAGCTAGAAGCAAATCCCGAAAAGAAGCGTACACATAATAAAAGGATTGAAACAATGCTATATGAAATTGACGAATTTGCAAATTATGCGTATACACAGGAAATTAGGAATTATATTATCAAACAAGAAATTTGTTTGTACATGAAAAACCTTATTGGACAATACATCCCCTTTGCAGGTATATTGTGGAGAAAAATTAAGAATATCGTGTAAAGGAGAAATGGCTTTATGAATGCTCTTAATATGAAAAACACAATCCTTTACGGTCTTTTCTGGAAACTGATGGAGCGTGGAGGAACCCAAGGAATACAATTTATAGTTCAAATTATTTTAGCAAGATTATTGCTACCAGAATACTACGGGTTAATTGCGCTGATTACAGTTTTTATAGCCATAGCAAATGTTTTTGTACAAAGCGGTTTTAGCACCGCCTTAATTCAAAAAAAAGATGTGGACGAGTTGGATTTTAATTCAGTATTCTATATTGGGTTATCAGTGGCCATTGTGATGTATATCATTATATTTTTTTCTGCACCCCTTATAGCAGCTTTTTATAAGGAACCTAAGCTCATTCTCGTTCTTCGGGTATTGTCCTTAACTTTATTCTTTGGTGCGATGAACGCCATACAAATGGCTATAGTATCAAGAACCATGCAGTTTAAAAGGTTTTTTTTTAGTAGTTTAGGAGGGATCATCATTTCAGGAGTTGTGGGCATTGCTATGGCTTTTATGGGATTTGGCGTTTGGGCTTTGGTTGGACAACAGCTCAGTAATGGCTTTGTGGTTACGAGTATCTTATGGTTTACAGTGCAATGGCAACCTAAATTTCAATTCTCTTTAGCCAGAGTCAAAAGCCTTTTTGCATTTGGATGGAAGCTTTTGGTTTCATCTTTGCTCGAGACAGTATACAACAATGTTTATGGGCTGGTCATAGGGAGGACCTATAATGCGCAGATGCTGGGATACTATAACAGAGGTGATCAATTTCCTAATATGATTGTAACAAACATAAATGGTACTATTTCAAGTGTCTTACTACCATCACTTGCAGCACATCAACAGGATAAAGATAGAGTGAAAAGAATGGTGCGTCGGTCTATTGTAACGAGTGCCTTTATCATATTTCCAGCAATGGTAGGCTTGGCGGTATGTGCCCACCCTTTGGTGAGGATATTGCTAACTGACAAATGGTTAGCTTGTGTTCCTTTTTTACAGCTCATGTGCATATCCTATGCTTTCTGGCCCATACACACAGCTAATTTGCAGGCAATTAATGCACTCGGGCGAAGTGATATTTTTTTGAAATTAGAAATTATTAAAAAGTGTCTTGGTGTAGCCGTGTTGTGTGTAAGCATTCCTTTCGGCATTTATGTCATGATTGCATTTAAACCAATAGTATCTTTTGTTTCTACGCTTATAAATTCATTCCCGAATAGGAAATTATTAAACTATAGTTTTAAGGAACAGTGGTTGGATATTATGCCTTCAACCTTACTATCCATAACAATGGGCGTAATTATATATGCAATAAATTTTATCGGTTGGAATGCTTGGGTAACACTTATTCTTCAGTTGAGCATAGGAACAGTATTATATCTTGGAATGGCCCATGTTTTCAAGTTAGAGTGTTACAGATATTTGGTGGATACAATAAAAGAATTTTTTTGGGAAAGAAAGCAGGAGAGGTGTAAAAATGAAAAATTTGATCATCGTGGGGGCCGGAAATGCAGCTAGAGTAGTATTGCAGTTAGCTAAGGATATGAATAGAGAAAAGCTTAGGTGGAACATCAAGGGATTCATAGCAGATAGTGGGTTGGATATAAAAAAACTAACCAATGGAGACTTTGATATTATTGGTACCATTGAAGACTGGCATCCAAGTGATCAAGAGGTATTTACATGTGCTATTGCAGAACCTAAGGGAAGAGAAGCCGTAGTTATGAAACTCAAAGCACGTGGAGCAGAATTTGTTAATCTGATACATCCAACAGCACAGATTAGTGATTATTGTGAAATTGGAGAAGGTGTTATCATAAGTCCTTTCACTTATGTACAGGCGAATGCAAAACTTGGAAATTTTGTTTATCTTATGTCAGGTGTTGCTCACGATGTAAAAGTTCAGGATTATACAACGATTTGTGGACGGTGCTGTATAACAGGAAATGTACAGATTGGTAGACGTGTATTTATCGCTAGTAGTGCAACAATCATTCCTGAAATAAAAGTTGGCGATGATGCTTTTGTATGTGCGGGTAGTGTTGTGAATCGTGATGTGATAGGTGGAACGAAGGTATTTGGTAATCCAGCAAGGGTAATCAGTAAACCAAAATGAAAGTAGTAGGGGGACAAGCAAATGGATCATGTAAAAAAATATAACAGTATATTTATAGAGGTTTTTGACGTAGAGGTAACAGAATTAAATAATGATTTTACAATTGATTATAAAAGCAATTGGGACTCAATCAGACACCTAAGCCTTATAGCAGCCTTGGAAGATGAATTTGATATGATGTTAGATACAGATGATATATTGGAATTTAATTCATACGAAAAGGGAAAGCATTTATTGGCTAAATATGGTATTGAATTATAGCGTTATTGGAGGAAGTGGGAATGTCTAACTCAAGATTATTAGAAGGAAAAGTCTGCCTAATAACAGGAACAAGTAGGGGTATAGGTAGATCAATCGCAGAACAGTTTGCCAAGGAAGGTGCCATCGTTTATGCGAATGCACGAGGCAATGGCTCTATTGATGAGTGGGCCAAGGAGAACTCAGAACGTTATCATACTGTTGTTGTCCCATTGTACTTTGACATTACAGATACAGCAGCTTCAAAAGAAGCTGTTATGAAAATAAAGCAGGAGCAAGGGCATATTGATGTACTCGTCAACAATGCAGCAGTAGAAATTGGTGAATTAATTGGCATGATTTCTCATGAGAGTATGATGAAAATGTTTGAAGTGAATGTTTACGCACTGATTAACTTATTGCAATTTGTAGCTAGGATTATGTCAAATCAGACAGGTGGAAGTATTATCAATATATCATCGGTAGTCGGGCTAAGGGGCAATAGAGGGCAGTTGGTCTATTCAGCAACAAAAGGTGCGGTTATAGCCTTGACCAAATCTGCAGCGAAAGAACTCGCACCTAAGAATATACGAGTCAATTCTGTAGCACCAGGTCTAACAGATACAGATATGGTTAGGGAATTCGACAGGGAGCATTTAAAGGAGCGTATTTCTAATATCGGAATGGGAAGATTGGCCAAACCTGAGGATATAGCAGGTGCATGTGTTTTCTTAGCATCGGATTTATCAGAATACATATCGGGTCAAATTTTGGGAGTAGATGGTTGTTCAATTTTATAGAGGATGGTATAAGAGATGTTTCTAAAATTAGATCAGAAGAAAAGCTTTGCAACTGCTGCTATTGATGACAGTGGAAGCTCAATTTCCTATGGAGAACTCTGTGATTTTGTTGAAGATTTTTATTTGAGAGTTGGAAAAAGGACATTAATCTTTAACCTGTCAGAGAATTGCATCGGTTCTATGGCGGGATATGTAGCTTGTCTTGATAAGAAAGTAGTACCTCTTTTGATTAAGTGCGACTTGGATAGGAGTTTGTTAAGGTTTTTGATCGATCTATATAGACCTGAATATATTTGGATGCCAAAACGGTATAATCAAGAATTTAATTATATGCAAGTTTATGAGCAATATGGATATGTGCTTTGTAAAACAGGCCTTCAAACTTATGAATTGTACCATGATCTTTCGCTTCTGCTTATGACCTCGGGTTCAACGGGTAGCCCAAAGCTCGTACGTCACAGCTATTCTAATATTCAAGCAAACGCTCAGAATGTTGCTGCTTTTTTTGAACTCGATGAAATTGATTGTGGCATTGCCTTATTGCCTATGCAATATACAATGGGGCTTTCTGTGGTAACGAGTCATCTATATGCTGGAGCTACAGTTTTATTGACAACATTAGCAATGACGGAAAAGAAATTTTGGGAATTTATCAAAGAACATAATGCTACGAGTTTTACTGGGGTCCCTTATAATTTTGAAGTTTTAAAAAAATTAAGATTTTTTAAAATGAAATTACCTTATTTAAAAATGATTACCCAAGGTGGGGGTAAATTATCAGAAGATTTGTTTAGAGAATATTCTGAATTTGCTAAGAGGACGGGAAAAAAGTTCATAGCAACTTATGGTCAAACTGAAGGAACAGCACGAATGGCTTATCTGCCTGCGGAATTGGCAACAATAAAAATTGGAAGCATAGGTGGTGCGATACCAAATGGCCATCTTTCACTGATTGATGATGATGGATTAGAAATTGAAGAAATGGAAGCTGTTGGAGAAATGGTATACCGTGGTCCTAATGTAACTTTAGGTTATGCCCAAGATGGAGATGATTTGGTGAGGGGTGACGAGCGAAATGGCGTATTATATACGGGGGATATAGCTCGACGGGATGCTGATGGGTGCTACTATATTGTTGGACGTCTGAACAGGTTTTTAAAGCTTTATGGTCTTCGTGTGAGTCTAGATGAAATAGAGCACTTGGTTAAAAAAGCTTTTGATATAGATTGTGCATGCATGGGTAATGATGAAAAGATGACCATATTTATCACCGATCAAGATAAGCAGGAAGGCGTATTTAAGTACATAGCTGAAAAAACAGGCATTTATACAAAGGCATTTGAAATACGTTTTATAAATGAGATACCACAAAATGATGCAGGGAAAACTTTATATAAGAAATTAGAAACTTTGTATGATCAAATTCTTATTTAGATGAGACGAATGAGGCAGGATATACTAGGAGGTATTCTTTATGATGAAAGCAATCCAAGTAACGCGTTCCTCAATGCCGGATTTTGAGGAGTACATAGAAGAGATTAAAGACTTATGGGAAAGCCGCTGGCTGACGAACAATGGTATAAAGCATATACAATTAGAAGCAGAATTATCAAAGTATTTGAACACTCAAAATCTGACACTTTTTACAAATGGTCATATGGCCTTGGAGTGTGTTATAGCGGCCCTTAACCTTTCAGGAGAAGTGATCACAACACCATTTACTTTCGCATCTACAACACATGCTATTGTAAGGAATGACTTGGAACCAGTGTTTTGTGATATTAATCCAGATGACTATACCCTTGATACACAAAAGCTAGAAGGTCTTATTACAGATAAGACGTCTGCAATCCTTCCTGCTCATGTATATGGGAGCATATGCAATGTCAATGAAGTTGAAAAAATAGCAAAGAAATATGATCTTAAAGTAATCTATGATGCGGCACATGCATTTGGGGTTACTGTTGACGGTATAGGGGTTGGCAGTTTCGGAGATGCCTCGATGTTTAGTTTTCATGCAACAAAAGTATTCAATACGATTGAAGGGGGAGCAATTACATTTAGGGATGTTATGCTCACTAAATTGTTAGATAACTTAAAGAATTTTGGCATTACTGGTCCGGAGTCGGTTGAAGGTATTGGTGGTAATTGTAAAATGAATGAATTCCAAGCAGCAATGGGAATTTGCAATCTTCGAAATGTTGATGAAGAAATTGAGAAACGGAAAACTGTTGTGGCAAGATATGTTAAACGATTGAGTGGTGTTAAGGGCATTAGGTTGATAAAACCCCAACCAGGCGTAAAGCATAATTATGCTTTTGTACCAGCTGTATTTGATGGCTTTACAAGCAATCGGGATGAGGTTTGTGCAGCGCTAGAAAATGAAAATATTTATGCGAGAAAGTATTTTTATCCACTTACAAATACGTTTGAGTGTTATAAAGATAGATTTGATGTTAAAGAAACGCCAGTTGCGCAGTATATTGCTGAAAGGATACTAACATTGCCACTTTATGCTGATTTGTCTCTGGAGGATGTCGATAGAATTTGTGAAATTATTTTAAAGTAGAGATTCATTATTGTAACAGGCAGTCCTATTCAATAGAGAAGATTCTACTTGTTTATTGGAAGATGCTTTCCTAGTAAATGAAAACGCGTGATATCATTTGATATCACGCGTTACTTTATAATGGGGCATAACTATGTAGCTACAATTCTAGATGGCGATCTTTTAGCTTGAGCTTACTTTGTTTCCAACACTTTTTCCGAATATGAAGAGCGTTGCACCAGTTGCTAGAATACCTGCAGGTAAGGTAATTAGTGAGGAAACACCTAGAGCAGCCGGTAAGAAGCCAAAGACTATAGAGATAATCGCTACAACAACAGCGTATAATAATTGGGTTTTCACATGATCAATGTGATCACAAGAAGAACCCATAGAAGATAAAATTGTTGTATCAGAAATTGGTGAACAGTGGTCACCGAAGATTGCTCCAGTTAAAACAGCACCAATACTTAAAGTGATCAGGTTCATATCTCCGCCAGAAGCACTATTTGCCAAAGGTATAGCTAAGGGCATTAAAATTCCCATAGTTCCATAGCTTGTCCCAGTAGCAAAGGAGATGATTGAACCGAGAAGGAAAATTATAGTTGGAATAATGAATGCGGGAATGGTATTTTTTAGGGCGTCTGCTAAATACATATCTGCATCAAGTTGGTTTTTAATCACATCAGCGATTGACCATGCAAGCAATAAAATAACAACAGTAATGATCATGGACTTCCAACCTTCAATCCAGGTATCCACTCCATCTTTAATGGTAAATAGTTTTTGAAAAACACCCATTACAATTGCAACAATTCCTGCTAGCATTGCAGCCATAAATAATACAACAGAGGCATCGGAACTACTATAGCAGATTCTGATAGCTGTTAAGGAAAATGGACTGCTATTCACAAGCTCTAAACTAGCTTCATCTAAAGCATTATAGCCATTAAAATAAAAACCAAGTAAAGAAGCCGCCATAAGAACAAAAATAGGAATAATAGCATTCCAAATATTTGTCTTCATACCAGCGATTGGTTTAATATCCATATTTTCGCCAATAGCAAGAGGAGTAGAACCATCTGCAATGACCTTTCCAGTAGTTCTTGCTCTTTTTTCAGCTTTGTACATTGGACCAAATTCTTTTAATAAAACAATAGAAAAGACAATGAAAGCTAGTATGAAAATATTGTAGAAACGAAAAGGTATGGTTTCTAAGAAAATGGCGTATGCACTTTTCGTAATAGATAGCGCTGTTAGTTCTTCTTGGATTAGACTTAATTCATACCCAATCCAGGTTGATACGATTGCAATTCCAGCGATAGGAGCTGCGGTAGCATCGACTATAAAGGCTAATTTTTCTCTTGATATGCGTTGCTTATCTGTGACAGGTCGCATAATAGGACCAACGATGAGGGAGTTTGCATAGTCATCAAAAAACACAAAGAGACCTAATATCCAAGTAATAAATTGTGAACTTCTTGCTGTTTTGGCTTTTTGAGAAAGCTTTTCAGCAATCGCAAAAGTACCTCCCATTTTTGAGACCAAAGCAATCAAACCACCAATGGCCATAACCTGTAATAAAATACCAGCATTCCATGGATCTGCCATAGAATTAACCATTGATTTTATCATCAAAGTAAAAGCACCAGTTATTGATTTAAAGACATTAGTACCACCAACCAAGGAAACCATCATCGTACCTGAAAAAACTCCAGCAGCGAGTGAAATGATAACATTCTTTGTTAAAAAGGCAAGTACAATAGCAACCAAAGGTGGAATCAAGGTCCAAGCCCCTAATGCTTGCCAAAGAGGTGTTGTTTCGCTAACCGTTACTCGAGATGAAACAAAAAAAGCGATTATTGTTAGAGCGGCCAAAACAAAATACGTTACTTTGGTCAAAGTCTTCTTGTTCATAAAAATATCCTCCACATACATTTTTTCATTCTAAATAATCTTATAACAAATAGCGAAAAATGTAAACGATTAGTTCATTTCAAGTTAACGATTGTTAATAAAAATCCCTAATAAGAAAAATACAAACCTGATTTATTATTAAGAATCATAACTACTGAAAATTCATAAGGAGGCACTTGCAAAGCAAGAAAACATATTGTGCTTCAATTTAGGAAGATACAGTAGTATAATTAAATGAATAAATGTAACTTTATCAAAGAGAGGGAGGGGATGTTGATATGAAATTTAGTGAAGAATTAATTGCTCCTTGTGGAATGAATTGTGGTGTGTGTATTGCATATTTAAGAGAAAAAAATAAGTGCTGTGGTTGTCTGAGTTTAGGTACGAATAAACAAGCGCACTGTAATAAATGTAGTATTAAGTTTTGTGATGAACATAATCGTTCAGAGTTTACATATTGTTATGAATGTCATAAATTTCCTTGCTCAAGGATAAGAAAACTTGAGAAAAGGTATGTTGAAAATTATCATGTAAGTTTAATCGAGAATTCAACTAGTATTAGCAAGTACGGTTTTAGTGAATTTATTATGAATGAAAGTGAAAAATGGAAATGTAAAAACTGTGGTGAAGTGCTATGTATTCATAGAAACATATGCCTAAACTGTAAAGAAGAGACGAATATATAAAATAGCCAACAATGTTACGTAGTGTAGCAGTTGGTTAGGTTTTATAGTGTTTAACAGATTAATTTAAGTGTATTATTTCATAAGGTATATTATGAATATACGAAATGGGGGAATTGATTTGAAGGCAAGGGAGAAGTTGTTTTCATACCGTGAAATCTATGATCATGCAGGTAGTGAAGCATTATTTATAGCAGCAATGAAAGAGTCAATTAACCACCATCGCATGAACTGTAGCTTTTACGATCAATTGCTGAAAACTCGTTGTTTTAGTGTGGAAAGCATTCAGTCCATTGAAGATTGTGCAAAGATACCCTTGATACCAGCTCAATTTTTCAAATACTACGAGGTTCTAAGCGTAAAAAAAGAAGAGATTAAAATCCATGCAACCTCATCAGGAACCCAAGGACAAAAAAGTCAAATTTTCCTCGACAGCGAATCGGTCAGACTTGGCACTAAAATGGCTATTAAGGCGATTAAGTATCATGGTTTTATTTCAGTTATTCCAACCAATTATCTTATTTTAGGATATGAACCTATAGAAGGCAATGACATGGGTAGTGTAAAGATTGCTCTTGGCATAACTCGATTTGCTCCTGTAAAAGAAATTGTATTTGCGTTAAAGCCTCTTGGAGATCGATATGAAATAGATTATTTTGGAATTATAAATGCGTTAAATCGTTTTGATAAACAAAGGCTCCCTGTTAGAATACTTGGATTCCCTTCGTACCTATATATGATGTTAAAGATGATACAGGATTCAGGTAGGAAGCCCTTGAAATTGAATGAAAAATCAATAGTGCTTACGGGTGGTGGCTGGAAGAAATATGATGACATGATAATTGATAAAGATGAGTTGTATTTAATGGTTGAGGAGCTTCTTGGTATTCCTGAAAGGAACTGTCGTGATTTTTACAGTGCGGTTGAGCATAGTGTCGCTTACCCAGAATGCGAAAATCACCATATGCATGTACCCATTTGGAGTAGAGTGATCATACGTGATGTAAAAACCTTAGAGCCTTTAGACTTTGATCAACCTGGGTTCTTAAGCTTTATCAGTCCATTGGTTTCTTCAGTGCCAATATCTTCAATTCTAATGGGAGATATGGCTGTATTGAAAAATGGTATGGAATGTGGCTGTGGAATTACAACACCCTATTTTGAAGTCATTGAAAGGGTAGGAACAGCGAAAACCAGAAGCTGTGCAGTTGCTGCTTCAGAGTATATGAAGGGGGTTGAAAATGAATAATATATATAGGGGTGAAAAAATCTCCAAGCAAGACTTCGTGGATAAGCTAGATATGATGAAGTCTCAAATTGAAAAGGATCTATTGAGAAATCCCTTAATGCCGGAAAAGGTTATCGAAGCAGCAAATACTTTGTCAAAGGAAATGAAAGAAGTAGAGGTTGTAGATAAGATAATTGAACTGGGCATTTCGAAATGGGCAGTCGAAGAATATGTTAGAGTGGCTATTGATAGTTTGAGTAAGGATGCGTTATTAAAAAAAGTACATACAGAACTGAGAGAAAACCCATTTACATGGAGAAAGGTGGTCGAAGGTATAGAAGAAAAAGAGCATCCACTTGGTGTCATTGTGCATATCGGAGCAGGAAATGCTTTGGGACTTTCAGCTTTCAGTGTAATAGAAGGACTACTTACTGGAAATATAAATATTTTAAAGCTACCTGAAAACGAAGGTGGCTTGTCCTCAATGTTACTAATGAGGCTCATCGAGATAGAACCTCTGCTAAAACCGTACATATATGTTCTAGATGTCTCATCTAAGGATAAGGAGGTTATCTGCCAGCTTATTGGGATAGCAAATGCCGTTGTTGTATGGGGATCAGATGAAACAATTAAGGCAATTAGGCAACTAACACCACCGAGATTACCTTTAATTGAATGGGGGCATCGTTTGAGCTTTGCATACTTTACAAATAATGAAAGTATTGGAAAAAACTTAGCTGGATTAGCAAGGAATATATGCATATCAGATCAGTTATATTGTAGTTCTCCGCAATGTGTTTTTTATGAAACAGATGATAGACGTGAGGTTGATCATTTTGCGAATCAATTGGCTCAACATATGGAAAGTATTGCAGGTCAATATCTAGTACAAGATAGACCGTTAGAAATACAGGCACAAATTACCTGGATACAAGAGCTCATTAAAATGGAGGAGTTATTACAATTAAAAAGATTAATTACTGATGAAAACAATACATTTGGTGTAATGGTTGATTATAATCCTGGATTAAAGGCATCACCACTTTTTCGTAATATTTGGGTAATGCCAATAAAAAGAGAAAATTTATTTAAACTGTTAAGAGCTCATAAAGGGCATCTTCAAACGGTAGGATTATGTTGTGAAGAACAAGAATTTGAGGAATTATCAAAGATCTTCTATACAGCAGGTATTCATAGAATTACCTCCTGTGAAGCTATGTCAAAAAACTATAGTGGGGAGCCTCATGATGGGGTATACTCGTTGAGGAACTATGTTAGAATAGTTAATAAGGTATCTATTTAACAGCATATTAAAGAGCAAAGTAACTATGAAATAAAAGGAGAACTCAATGATGAAAACGATTCGATGGGGAATTATTGGCTGTGGTGATGTAACAGAGGTGAAAAGTGGGCCAGGCTTTCAAAAAGCTACGAACTCTGAGTTGATTGCTGTTATGCGACGACAAGGGAATTTAGCACAAGATTATGCCAAACGTCATGAGGTGAAAAAATGGTATGATGACGCGGATGCACTGATTCAAGATCCAGAAGTGGATATAGTCTATATTGCGACACCACCTGCCTTTCATATGGAATACGCGCTTCGTTGTGCCAAAGCTGGAAAGCCAGTATATGTTGAAAAACCTATGGCAAGAAATTTCGAGGAATGTGAAGCCATGATAGCCGCTTGTCAGCAAGCAAAGGTACCTTTGTTTGTGGCTTATTATAGAAGGGCATTGCCTAGATTTATTAAAATAAAAGAATTGATTGATCAAGGTAAGATAGGAGATATATGTTTTGTAAACATAACCTTATACCAGAAGCCTAGGATCGACGAATTATCTGAAGCAACAAGACCCTGGAGAGTCATACCAGAGCTTGCAGGGGCAGGTAAGTTTATGGATTTAGCCTCACATACCTTGGATGTTCTGGATTATATTTTAGGACCAGTAAATGAAGCACTAGGTATGGCATCTAATCAAGGGGGGCTATATAAAGCTGAGGATATGGTTACTGCAAGTCTAAAGTTTGGTTCAAGAATTCATGGTGTTGGAACCTGGTGTTTTACAGCGTTTGCTGATTATGATATGAATGAAATCGTTGGAAGTAAGGGGAAAATAAAATTTTCAACCTTTGGTAAAGAACCTATCGAGTTAATCAACGAGGATGGAAAAACGGAGTTTTCGATTGATAATCCAATTCATATACAACAACCCCTTATTCAAACAATTGTTGATGAGCTTAACGGTAATGGAACTTGCCCAAGCAACGGGATAAGTGGTGCTAGAACGAATAAAGTGATGGATGATATTCTTAGAAGTTATAGAATGGCAGAATTGAGATAAATTACCTAACGCTGACCTCGTAGAATATTCCTATTATAATAAAAAGACCCTGTAAAACAGAAGCTGTTAAAAAAGCATTTTATACGTTTTTTTAACTATCTATTTTATAGGGTCTATTTTATTTTGTACTAAGTGACAAAGGCTTAGCCTAGAGTATAACACTAACAGCTTTTGTTATTGCTTCTTCATTTAAATCTTTAACTAAGCTATTGACAACTGCACCATTTTTAGTAAGAACAATTGAAGGGAATTCCTTAACATTCAAGCGATCAGCGAGACCAGTTGATTTATAAACATCCACTCGATTTACTTGAAGCTTGCCTTCAAAGCTCTCTTCAATTCTCTTAATCGTTTCTAAAAATTCTCTTGAAGGAGCGTCAACTGCATTATAAATGTAGGTTAGTCCAGGTTTTTCTTTTTGTAAAATAATATGATGGAAGCATTCGCTTTCAGCAATGTATTTTTCTGCTGCAAAACCTGCAATAGCACCATCACCCACAGCTGTAGCAATTTGCTTTAACCATTTATCTACAACATCACCACAAGCAAATACACCTTCAATGTTTGTTGCCATTTTTTCATTTGCAATAATATAACCCTGAGATGTTAAATTAATTTGATCTTTGAAAATTTCTGTATTTGGAATATACCCAATAAATTCAAAGCAATTATCACAAGTTATAGGAATTAAATCTCCAGTTTTTACATTTTTAAGTACAACTGTATGTAAGTGTTCATCACCTTCAAAGGAATCTACAACTGTATTCCAAACAAAGGACATCTTAGGATTTTTGAGAGCAGCTTCCTTTGCAATTTCATTACAATCCATTTTACCTTCATCGTGTAAGACAGATACAATGATTTTGTCAGCAAATTTGGTTAAAAACATCCCTTCTTCAATCGCAGCATCACCACTACCAATTACTACAACTGTTTTACCAGTGTTAGCAGCAGCATCGCAAGTTGCACAAAAGGAAATACCTTTATCGAAAAGAAAGTTCTCTTCGTTTTTTGCTTTTGTAACTCTTGGACGACCTCCAGTTGCTAATATAACGGTTTTAGCGATAAATTTATTTCTAAAGGTTTCAACGACTTTATCTTCGCCAGCTAGCTCAACACTTTTTACATCTGTAAGCTTAAATTCAACACCCATTTTTTTAGCTTGTTCTTTCATTAGGTTGGTAATATCTTCACCCTTAGGACTATTTGGAAAGCCAGGATAATTCTCTACCTCATTGGTGTAGGTAGCTAGACCACCCACCAACGCTTTTTCTATAAGCAGTGTTTTCAGGCGAGCTCTACCAGCATATATTGATGCTGTTAACCCAGCGGCACCGCCACCAATAACAATTACATCATAATATTCGATTGCTTTTTCACGTGCCATTTTTAGTCCTCCAATAAATTCAGATTACATAAAGTACTTAACAAGCAATTTCCCGCCAACAATAGCACCACCAAAAATACCAATGGCAAAAACCCATCCGGATAGAGATAAAGAAGCGATACCGCTGTATAAAGCACCAATATTACAGCCATACGCAATTCTAGCTCCATAGCCCATGAGTAAGCCACCTAAGATGGCAGCGATAATTTGCTTTTTCGATTTGATTTTTTTGATTTTAAATTGAGATGCCAGTAACGTTGCAAGTAAGGCCCCTAAAATAATACCAACATTTCTGATTGAAGCAGGGTCATTGATAAATCCAGATTTCAAAGTAGCTTGCGCTGCATCGCTGCTAAAGAAATACCATTTGTCGACACTGCCACCCAATGCTTCAAATACCCAAGCGCCCCAATTTGCAAAAGAAGCAGTGACACCCCACGCGTTACCAGTTGTGGCAAGGGTAACAATCTGAAAAAGTGAAAGGAGTATTGCACCAGTTATGTATGGCCAAGCATCCTTTAACCATCTTTTATAAAAGTCATTTTTATTAATTTTATTAATCAATTCCTTATATGCACTCAAAGTTTGACCTCCTATTTAAGGCTTTTTAATGCAGCATACTTTTATTTGTTTTTTTCAATAACAACTTCCCATTCGCCATCTTCAACTTCTTCAATTTCAACGTTATATCCTTCTTTACGTGCCCATTCAGGAACGTTTTTCATAGCACAGCTATGGTCAATTTGAACAATTAAAATATCGCCAATTTCCATTTCCTTAAGCTTGTTTTGCGCTTTAATTAATGGAACAGGACAAGCTTCTCCCATACAATCTAAAACAACTTCTTTCATATCTGTATCCTCCAATAATTTATATTTTTAGTTATTTGAATCGTTTTTTTGTTGATCTTTCAACGTACGTGCGGTTTGATACTTTTCAGCAGCTATGTATAATAACAATATAATTAATAATTGAATGATGAGTGCACCAATCCACCCAAAAATATCAGGCAAGAATATTGGTTTTCCCTTTGAAATAATGTTATATTTCCACCATTCAAAATCATGAGCTGCCCATAAGGAACCTATAACAAAGAAAACAAGAGAGAGCATTTGCATAGTAAACCCTTCACCAACTCGCATTAAAGTGCCAGAGGCACAGCCGCCTGCAATTACTGCGCCAATACCAAATAAGAAAGCACCCAAAAGAGTTGCGAAGCTTATTGGGGCAACAAATCCGGCGCCAGGAATAGGTAAACCCTTTGCAAAAAAACCATACTTTATTGCAGTAAATCCAATGGTGGTAAAAGCAAAAGCAATCAATACCGCTCTTGTTACTGAGGTGCTTCCTGTTAAATAAGGATCACGTAAGGAAGCGGTAAAACAAAATCGTGATTTCTGTAAAATAAATCCAAAACAAATACCAGTGATAAAGAATAAAGCGATATTGTCTGATCGAATGCTTAAATACATAGTAATACCAGCAATAATCACTAACAATAAAACACCAAAAGGTATTTGATTCACTTTTGGTTTTCTGGTACTTGCTCTAGAACGAGATGAAGAACTTCGCTGAATAGATGAGACGGATTCATTTTCGCTCATAATCAAACACTCCTTATTCATTAATAGTTAAAACTTTAACAAAATAGAATGCGTTTGCAAATAAAAATGTATAGCAAACGACTTAAAAATTCAGTACATAAGCTTGTTGCGTTATTATTTCCCACTAATATAATATCATATTATTCCTAAAGTCTACATTAAGTTTCTTAATGCTACATTCGTATTTCTAATAGCATAAACTTAGTTTTTGTTGAAAAAATGATTCATATCATATATAGTTAAGAAAAACTAAACTTTACTAGGAGGTGGTATTCATGCATATTGACTCTTTGAAATATTTTGTTGATGTAGTTCAAGAAAAGAGTATTTCTAAAGTTGCTCAAAAAATGCACATATCCCAATCTGCATTAAGTCAACATATTCAAAAACTTGAAGAAGATTTTGGACATAAATTATTATTAAGAAGCAATAAAGGTGTGGAAGTTACTGAAATTGGGGAAATTGTACTCAAATATTCTAATAATATTATGAAAAATTATGAAAAAATGTTTCACGACATCAATGCGCATGAACACGACAACAATAGTATTTATATAAATGGAACGAGCGCATTGGTTGCGTATTCCTTGCCTTGTATGATTTATAAAATGAAAAAAAAATTTCCAAATTTTGACTTTCAAATGAGTGTTAGTACAGTGCAACAGACGATTACTGACATACAAAATGATATTTGTGATTTTGGCTTCATTGATATAAAACCTGATGAAAAGTATAATCTTTATTCCTATATCATGGGAAAAGAAAAGGTGGTTTTAATAGCTCCTCCAAAGTATAACATACCAGATAGGATTAAACTGAAAGATTTACTCAATCTAGAAATGATTAATTGTACAATGAATACCCAGACCTGTGATTATCTCAATAAAGAGTTGGGGAAGATTCATAAATCCTTAAAGGATCTAAAAATTATATTTAATGTGGATTCCTTAAGTGCGGTAAAGTCATCAGTAACAAATGGACATGGGGTCGCTTTTGCTCCATACGAATCCATTAAGCATGAATTATATGAAAAGACAGTTAAAATAATAGAAATAGAAGACATCAATTTAGATTATGATATTTTTTTAGTTAGCAAAAAAATATCGGATTTATCAAAGGCTGCAAAAGAGTCCTTAGAGTATTTAATTGAAATTGGCAGAAAAAGCTTTTGTTAATGCTTATCGTTTGACGGTTATTTCCCATACACCGTTGATCACTTCATCAATACTACAGGAAAATGAGAAGTTAAAGCAATGTTCTTTGATAGACTCAACAACACAACTGTGATCGGTGACAAGGAGAATACTATCATTTTGAGGTAAACTACTAAGGGCTTTTTTGATTTTCATTAAGGGAATAGGGCAATAATCGCCTAAGCAATTGAGTTTTTGCATAATACACTCCTTATTAAGTCAAATCGTCAAGGATTCATTCTTCTTAATTTCTATTTTACACCATAATCATTCATTTTAACAGTGCTCTTGGGGCGGTAACAGAATATTTTATTTTTTTTGAATAGAGGCGACCTAGTGAAAATTGTATTTAATAAACCTTATCAATCAAAAAATGAATCAACCTATATCCAACACGTTTTAGAACTTGGAAAAACAGGAGGAGATGGCTTTTATACTGAGCAATGTCAAAGCTGGTTAGAAGAAAACTTAAAAAGCAAAAAGGTATTAATGACAACCTCTTGTACTCATGCTTTAGAGCTGGTCTTTCAGCTTTTAGAGTTAAAGGATTTTGAAGTTATTATGCCCTCCTACACCTTTCCATCTACTGCAAATGCAGTACTTTTAAATGGGGGGAAAGTGGTTTTTACGGAAGTTAATCAAGAGCATTTATGCATAGATGTTCAACATATCGAGGAAAAAATCACTCCAAAAACGAAAGCCATATTAGTCGTTCATTATGGTGGCGTTAGTTGTGATATGGATACAATTATGGCTTTGGCCAATAAATATAATTTGGTTGTTATTGAAGATGCTGCTCAAGGATTTTTAAGTAGTTATAAAAATAAAAGCCTTGGCACTATTGGACATTTTGGATGCTTTAGTTTTCATGAAACAAAAAACATTAATTGCGGTGAAGGTGGAGCACTCAGTATCAATATAGATAATCCAATACTAATGGAAACGGTAGAAAACATACGACGTAAGGGTACAAATAAATATGCTTTTGATAAAGGTGAAGTGTTTTTTTATGAGTGGGTCAGTGAAGGATCTAGTTATTCACCTTCCGAGATTTTAATGGCATATTTATATGCTCAATTAAAGGAATCAGAGAACATACAAGAAAAGAGAATAAACGTTTTTAACCTCTATCAGCAGTGGTTTACAACAACTCACTATGAGAGTATTGAATCGTTTTCTAGGGGCAACCCTTTTGGAAATTTTAATGCACATATTTTTTATGTTATTTTTAAACAGGAGCAACAAGCTATTAAATTTAGGGAGCAATTAGCCCTTGAAAATGTTGTAGCTTATACTCATTTTATACCGTTGCATTTGAGCAAGATGGGTGAGGAGCTTGGTAATCAAAGGGATGACTTTCCTTTTGAGGCAAGTGTTTATAAAAGACTTATTAGACTTCCGATTCATAGTATGATGGACAAAGAAACCATAGAAATGATTATAATTAAAATTGATACGATCTTAAAGAGGTTATAAAATGATATCAATTATTGTACCAGTATTTAACTCCGAAAAATCAATAGTAAAGTTATGCCATCAAATTACAGAGATTATGATAAACCTTCAACAGGCCTATGAGATTATTCTAGTGGATGATGGTAGTCAGGATTGTAGCTACTTATGGATGAAAAAGTTGTCATGCAATCATTCGAATATTATTAGTATTCAATTAGCTCGAAACTATGGTCAACAAAATGCTCTTTTATGTGGACTTAGAAATAGTAAAGGGGATTATGTAGTAACTATTGATGATGATCTCCAATATACACCAAAAGATATTTCCAAGTTATTTGAAAAGATGAATGAGGGCTACGATGTGGTTTATGGTGTACCGAAAGAAAAAGTAAATAGTACTTTGCGAAACTTTGGTTCCAACTTTAAAGAAGTAATGTTCCGATGCTTTTTGAAAAAACCCAAAGATATTACCATTACAAGCTTTAGAATACTAAGAAAAAGCGTAGTAGAAAAAATAACCTTAGATAAGAATAGCTTCGTTTATTTATCGGCAATGACTTTTAGGTGTACTCAAAATGTAGCGAATGTTTCAGTGAAGCATAAACCTCGATTACATGGTAAATCAAATTATTCGTACTTTAAGCTCATTCATTTGATGTTGTATACTATTATTTATTATAGCAATTGTCCATTACTTAAGCCTTTAAAAAAACATAAACCTCAGTACATCATTAAGGAGATTATAAAGTGAAGCTAATGATTCTTGGAGCAGCTTATGCTCAACTCAACGCCATAAAACGTGCCAAGTCCGATGGACTAACTGTTTTAGTAACAGACTACTTAGAAGATTCAATCGGCAAAAAACATGCAGATGAACATGAGTTAGCAAGTACCTTTGATGCTGAAGTGACCTTAGAAGTTGCAAGAAAACATCAAATTAATGGTATTATGACCACGGGTACTGATCAACCTGTTTTAACTGTAACTAAAGTTGCACATGCCCTTGAATTACCAGCATTTTTATCTATTCAGACTGCTTATGCGGTAACTAACAAAAGAGCTATGAAGCAGATTTTTACTCATAAGGGTATACCTACTGCAGATTATCGTATCATAAGGAGTAACTTCTTAGATGAAGAATTAGCTGGCTTAAACTTTCCAGTTGTAGTCAAACCACTGGATTCCCAAGGTCAAAGAGGAATTTTCAAACTATACACAGCTGAAGCTGTAAGAAGATATTTTAACGAGGTACTTGCCCATTCAAGAGAAGAAGAAATATTGGTTGAAGCTTATTATGAAAACGATGAAATTACGATAAGTGGTTGGGTAAAAGAAGGAAAGGCAAAAATATTGACCGTTACAGATAGAGTTACCTTTCAAGAAGAAGGGAAAATTGGCATTTGTTTATCACACGAATTTCCTTCTAAGCATTTGAATAATCATCGAGAAGAAATCAAAGCATTAACAAATCAAATTGTGGAAGCTTTTAATATAAACGAAGGCCCGATTTATTTCCAAATGTTTGTTGGAAAAGAGGGCATAAAGGTAAATGAAATTGCATGTAGAATAGGTGGAGCTTACGAAGACGAAGTGATACCCCTTTTGACGGGTGTTGATATTTTGAAAATGACTATAGATTTTTCCCTTGGAAAGGTTTATGCGAATGAAAGCTATGAATTATATAACCTAGATCAAAACAAATGCTATGCATCTATTCAATTATTTTTTTTAAGAGAAGGAAAGATTACACAGATGCCCTTAGAAGAGGATTTAAAGTTAATAGAGGGTGTTTACAATATAAGGTATCATTATAAATTATTTGATGAGGTCAAAGCAATCCACAATGCAACCTCAAGGGCAGGTTACGCAATTATAATTGGAGGAAGTCAAGAACAACTTGATAATAATAAATCCATGTTTTATTATAAAATGAAAGTACTTGATGAAAATGGCTATAATATGGTCATACATTCATAAACAAAGGAGAATGATATTGTGCTAAATTTAAAATTGATTGTTTGCATCAGTATGATTGTATTCGTTTTTTCTGGCTGCTCTCAAAAACAAGACGAGGATAAACTCATTATTGCAGAACAGTATGGACTAGCGTATGCACCACTTCAAATTATGAAAGAAAAAGGTATTTTAGAAGCTTTATTACCAAACACAGAAATCGAATGGGTTACTCTATCCAATACTACGTCTATTAGAGAAGCTATGCTATCTGATGCGGTTGATGTTGGTTTTATGGGGATACCCCCCTTTATTATTGGACTAGACAATGGAATGGATTGGAAAATGATATGTGGGCTTTCTAAAAATCCATCAGGATTAGTAACGAATGATGAGCAAATACAAACACTCGACGACTTTACAGATGCTGATAAAATTGCACTTCCCCAGCCTGGGAGTATTCAACACATTTTGCTGGCGATGGCTTGTGAGAAACAATTTGACCAAGCGGATAAGCTAGATCATTTGTTAATTGCTATGAAGCACCCAGATGCGTATCAATCTCTTGAATCAAAATCTACTATAAAAGCACATTTTGCTTCCCCTCCTTATTTGTTTGATGAGTTGAAGAATGAGAGCAATCATCTTGTTATATCAGGTGAGGAAGCCTTTGGAGGAGAGTTTACCTTTATTGTTGGTGTTTGTGGAAGAGATTTCTATGATAACAAAAAACAATATGAAGCAGTTCATAAAGGACTTCAGCAAGCCTTTGATTTTATAGCGGAGAATGAAGCAGAAGCGATTGAATTACTTTCAAAAAGCTATTCCTTGGATCAACAGATATTAAAAGATTATTTAAGTCAAGCAGGTATGGAGTATACCAAAGAGGTTGAAGGTGCAGAAACATTTGTGAGTTTTATGCTAAGAAATGAGTACATAAAAAACAACTATGAATTAAAAGACCTTATTTGGGAGTAATGGATGATTAAAAATAGTCTGAAAAATAAATACATACAAAGAAGTATTGTTGTGACGCTTTTGGTATTGCTTTGGGAAGCTTTATATCATTTGCAAGTATTCCCAGTGCAATTATTTCCTTCAACAAGTCAAATTCTGAAAGCTCTGTTTGTTGACTTATTAGATGGAAAATTATTTGTTCAAATTGGTCATTCACTGTATTTGATTTTTACAGGGCTAGTGATTGGTTTTATTATTGCAGTTATTCTATGCTATATAAGCTACTTTTCTAAGCTGATTTCTGTTTTAATAGACACACTGATTGCCATATTAGATCCCTTGCCAGGAGTTGCTATATTACCGATGATCATTCTTTGGATTGGCATTGGAGAGAAAGCCATTTTGTTTATTATGCTTCACTCGATTATTTGGCCTATGGTAATTAGTATTCAAACAGGAATGAAAAATATAGATAGGGTGTATATAGAGAGTGCAAAAATGAATGCTATTCGTAATTGGCAACTATTTTGGTATATTTTATTGCCACTTAGTTTGCCTCAGATATTGGCAGGAATAAAAATTGGTTGGTCTAGATCTTGGAGAGCACTCATTAGTTCAGAAATGATTTTTGGTGCGATAGGTGCCTTTGGTGGAATTGGTTGGTATTTGTTCGAAAAGCGTACATTTATGAACACCCCAGGTATGTTTTCTGGGCTACTTGTAATTATTATGATTAGCATCTTTGTTGAAGATATTATATTTGTTAAGCTGGATCAATATATTATCCGTTCAATTTGATGTTAGATGTTCTTTATTGGAGCACCTTATAAATGCTGATTTCCCACTCATAATCCATCATGTAGCGTGGGATTCTAATGCCATAAAGGGTATGCTTGAAGGAATGTATTAAGGTGCAATTATTTTTGATATAGTCATTCATATCCTCATAATATACATCATCACCATATAAAATAAGCCATCTCGGATTTTTATGGATATAATCCAACTCTTCATAATAAATGATGTATTCAATATCATTTTTTTGTATGTATTCTTTAAAGGACAGGTCGTTTGTTTTTAAATAAGCCAAATTCCGATAATCAAAAAGACTGCCATTATCAAAGTAAAAATCAGTATTTAAGTTACCAAGCACTACACTATCTTTTGGAACTGCTTTCGCGAATTCATTTAAGTAATCGTTATATTGATAAGGAAGGTAAGGTTTAATTTCCTTGATAGACAAAATGAAGGATAGAATGATTAAAATAACAAATAACCCTAAAAGGGTTTTGTTTTTTTTGAAGATTTTAATAAGAATGTTGCCGAGTAGTATGTAAAAAAACGGTATTAGAAAAAGAATGCTAGTAGTGTTATATCTACCAATGATTAGGATTCCCAACTGAATGGCAAAAAGTGAAATGAGCCATTGTGAGAGGGTATACTTTAGTCCGATTTCCGGAGATATTTTTTTGCTGATTAAGATACCAATTGAAATAAGGAGAAGGATTAAAAATGCAATCCAAAAGTATTTCATTTGAGGTATATAATAGGTTCCACTTACACTATTGTATAATTTGTAATAGAAATCATCTAAGGTTAGAAGCTTAGTTCCCATAGGAAAATCAACACCAAAAGTTGCCCCAAACTGACTATAGTGAGCTATAAAATTTGGATCTCCAATATAGCTTAATAAAATGAATGCGGATGCAAAACAACTGACCGTTAGAACTAAAAGAAGTATTTCCTTGAAGGGCTTTTTGCGCATAATCCAATCCTGTAGGTATAAAAATCCAAAAAGAAGGGCGAGTATAAAACTATTGGGATGTATTCCAATACAAAGTCCAATGATACTCCCTAATAATATTGTAGATTTAAATGGTTTAAGATAAACATAAAGGCCTAGCATTAAAAAGAATAAAACGACTATTTCTTGCCGCGCAAAATGTGAAGCATATAGAAATTGTATATTCAAGCTCAATAAAATTGTGGATAAGAGAGCATATAAGGGATGCTTTAGGACAACCACCATTATTTTATGAAATATATATAAAGTAGCCACAGAAAAAAACATGGAAATAAGCCTAACAGAAAACACAGAATTGCCTCCAAAGTGAACAAAAGGCATTTGTACTAAATGAAAGAGTAGCTTGATGCTATGTGGATAACGAGGAAAGAGATCAAAGAAAGTTTCAGTACAATATATACTATGTGTATCCATCATATTTCTTGTTAAACCACTTAACCAGGCTTCATCAGAGTGCACAAATGGAAAAGTAGTTAGAAAAAAGATATTTGCAATAAAGTATAGGAAAAGAAACCATATGATAAAAGGCATATTTTGCAATTTTTTCTTCATTTTATAGCTCCTTAGTGCATTCATGAGTGATTGATGTTTGTTAAAATTACTTGCAAATTTATAGTCATATTATAGCATGGACATAATGCAAATAGAATTATTATTCAATATCCAAGTATCAAATGTAGTATTCGTAAAACTTATAACACGATAAGGAATATTTCATGTATAATTAACAACGTAAGTGTTGCGTTGAAATTTCCCATTATTTGTGTTTTATTTAACAATCTTTTTGACATTAGTGAAAGTAAAGTAAGTGTAGGAGGATAAAATGAAGATAAAACAAAGTAGATACATAATGATTTTATCCATTCTTTTTGTTGCTTTGGTGTTTGCAAGTTGCACTAAAACAGAGTACACAGAAAGCAATAATATCATTGAACCGAGTGAAGTTAAGAATGAAATTGGCAAGGCAAACGTCATTATTGTAGATGCACGATCAAAAGAAGACTATGATAAAGGACATATCAAAGGTGCAATTCATCTTGAAGCTTCAGAATTATCAACAACTAGACCAATTCCAGGCATGTTGCGCTCTAAAGCAGATATCGAAAAAGTATTGAGTAATAAAGGAATTTCAAATGATGCCATTTTGTATGTTTATGACAACAACGATGGAGTCTTTGCTTCAAGAGTATGGTGGACCTTAAAAGGCTATGGTCATGAAAACATCAAAGTAATCAACAAGGGTGAAAAAGGTCTTATTGAAGCGAAAGTTGAACTTTCCTTAGAAGCAACAAGCTTACCTAAAACTTCCTATAGTGCAAAGGATTTTCAAGAGAATAAGGTTGTTAATTTAGAGGAAATGAAAAAAATAACATCAGATGAAAAGAGCAAGACTTGTATTATTGATGTGAGAAGTACTGCAGAGTTTGATGAAGGAGCAATACCAAAAGCGATTCTATATCCACACACAAAAAACATATATACGGATGGTGCATTTAAATCAACTAGGAATATCTACCTCTCCTATAACGAATTGGGTTTAAAGAGAGAAGACTTGATTATCCTATATTGCAAAACTTCTTTTAGGGCAACTCAGACAGCTTTATTGCTTGAAGAAGCAGGCTTTACAAATGTAAAGGTATATGATGGTGCGTGGGAAGAATGGTCTAAAGAGTTTCCAACTGAAAAGCAGGTAGAAAAACCAGTTACAACAACACAAGATGGATCCTAACAAAATCAACTATATTGGGTGAAAAAATCGGAGGATTACGATGAAAAACATGAAGAATTTATTGGTATTTATATTGGTTAGTGCATTGGTATTAAGTTTAATGGGTTGTGCCAAAGAAGAAGTAGTTGATACAAGCATGGATATTGCTAGTGAAACACCTGAAGCACCCGAAGAAGCAGTAGTAGAGACGAAAGTAGTAGAAGAAGGTGTATTAGCTTACTTTGCTAACATGCCTGAAAATGGGTACAAAATTAAAGAAGCAGAATTCGTTGAAAAAGTAAAAGCTGGCGATGAGATGGTGATTCTTGATATCCGTACCGCAGAAGATTATGCAAAAGGTCACGTAGCAGGCGCTATTAACGTACCATGGGGAACAGAAATTAGTAGTAATATCACAAAAATTCCTCAAGATAAAGAAGTTTTTATCTATTGTTATACAGGACAAACAGCTGGCCAAGCGGTTATGACTCTAAATCTTGCAGGAATTAATGCAAGATCAGTAGAATTTGGATGGAATCTTGGTATTTCAAAGGTAGAAGGATTTGAAGCGGTAACAGATGTAAATGAATTTGGTAGTGATGTTTACGAAGTTGATCCAGAAATTGAAGCGGCTTTAAATGATTACTATGGTGGATTAGCAGCAGTGCAAGAAACTAAATATAAGTTTTATAAAATTTCAGAAGATGATTTAAAAGCAATGATGGAATCAGATGAAGATTTTTACATATTATCTGTACGACAAGCTGCAGATTTTGAAAAAGGACATATTGAGGGAGCATCAAATATTCCTTTCATAGCGGGTATGGAACAACAATTTTCAACACTACCTATGGACAAAAAAATAGTAGTGTATTGCTATACTGGTCAAACATCTGGTCAAGTGGTAGCAGGATTAAGATTGTTAGGATATGACGCAGTATCCTTAAATGCAGGTATGGGTAAAGAAAAGAATGCACCTGCAGGATGGGCTAACAAAGGATATGAAGTTGTTCAATAGTTCAGTTTATTATAATTACGTAAATAAACACCATAACAGTATTCGTTATGGTGTTTGTTTTAATAAGGAATGAACAGAATAAACTAAAAAAAATTTCTATATCAGAAATTGGTAGAGCTGCAGATGGGTAACATTTAGATTCTATTCCTCAAAACATTCTTCTTTATTGACGAAAAGCGTTCTCGAAGTTTGACCTAATGTTTCATGCTTAATCTTTGTTGGATCAAATTTCAAAAGCTTAAAGGTTGTCTGAACGCAAAAGCCTATAACAAGGGCAGATATAATTGTTCCTATTCCAACCATGCCTCCAAGTCTCCACCCAAAAAATACTGCTAAAAGCTCAATTGTTCCACGGCAAATACCTACTGGAAGTCGCGTTTTTCGAGTAAGTGCAACCATTAAGCTATCTCTGGGACCGGCACCAAAAGCTGAACCAATATAAAAATAGGAGGCAAAAGCAATGATATACAATCCTAAAATCATCATGATTAACCCGATTAAGAAGCTGTTAGCTACAGGTATTATATGAAATCCTAGAAACATATCTATAAATACACCGATTAGTACCATATTCAATAGGGTACCAAATCCAAGTTTTTCACCAAGGATTATAGCCGTTATACCTATGATAACCCCCGCTATGATTGAAGCCGTACCGATACTTAGGCCTATTGTTTTTGCTATTCCAACATGGAAAACATCCCATGGAGCATATCCTATCTGAGCATTCATTGTAGTAACAATTCCAATTGCATATAGTAAATTCCCCATTATTAAGCGTATTAGGCGGAGGTATAATCTCTTCATAGTGTGTAATCTCCTTTCACATTTCATGATGTAGTAAGGTCAGTTATAAAAGGTAGATATGTATGGTATGTAATACGTGCTTGCATAACTTCTATTATAGCGGTATAAACAGTAAAGTCAACAGATTATGAAATCAATGAGTTCCGTTGTGCATTATAAACTTAAGAAGGTAACAATAGTAACTGAAATATACTTTAAGCAATTATATAACTTTGTACTAGCTGTTGTTATCTGATATAATATTTCTAACAGAGATTTTACCTAGAGGGAGGTGTTATAATGGATGGCTTTCTATATAAACTCGTTGGTTTATATGAGTTATTAAATAAAAGAGTATCGGTCGAAGAAACGTTGGAGCATCTATATAAAACATTTAAGGATTACATACCATACGATCGGATCAGCATAGCACTTTTGGACAATGAAGGGAATATCTTTTCTCACGATTTGCTGAGCCATTACGAGCCCACATTGAAAAAAGGCTTCTCTATGAAATTAGAAAATACGTCACTTAAAAATATTATATCCTCAAAACAACCTAGAGTTATTAATAACTACGTGGAATATATGTATGAAAATCTAAATTCCGAATCAACAAAACTTATGCTAAATGAAGGTATCATGGCAAGCTTAGCATGTCCACTTATTACAAATGATCTATGCTTTGGCATATTGTTATTTTCAAGTAAAACCATAAATATATATAAGGATGAGCATGTATATTTTGCAAAAATGATTTCTAACAATATTGCAATTACGATTGAAAAAAATCTACTTGTAGACGATTTGATTCTAACATCAATTACTGGATTTGCTAGGCTCGTTGAAGCAAAGGATAGCGACACAGGAGTGCATTTAGATAGAATGCAAAATTATTCGAAAATCATTGCAATAGAACTTCAAAAGACGGAAGGTTATAGTGAATTAATCAGTAATTCTTTTATTGATGATATTATACGGTTTAGTCCCCTTCATGATATCGGTAAGGTAGGTATTGCTGATGGAATACTATTAAAGCCTGCAAAACTTACGCCTGAAGAGTTTGAGGTAATGAAAAAGCATACAATTATCGGAAGCGAAGTGTTAAAGAAGGCTAGTAATAATCTTTTAAGAAATGGGAAAAACTTTTTTGAAGTTGGAATCGAAATAGCACTATGCCATCATGAAAAGTATAATGGTCAAGGTTATCCGTTTGGATTATCAGGTGATGATATTCCTCTTTCTGCAAGAATTGTAATGGTAGCTGATGTATTTGACGCGCTCACATCAAAACGTGTATATAAAAGTGCTATTGCAGTGGAAGATGCAATTGAAATTATCATTGATGAAAGTGGGAAAAGTTTTGATCCTAATGTAGTACAAGCTCTGCTTGATAGCAAAGCTAGAATATTAGAGGTTTATCAAAAATATCATGAAACTGTTGACTTTGATAGAAGGTAGTGTAGGACTTAAATGATCAGATATATGTAAGGCTTATTTTAACTTCAATAAATTTTTATGTTTATACATTCTTTGATCTGCAAGATGAATCAAGGTCTTAAGTTCAGTGCTTTTAACAATCTTTTTTATATGAAATCAAAAAATCCACAATACATTAAATTGTATTGTGGATTTTGGTTTTGAGTGATATGTGTTCTTAAGGGGCTACAACAATACTTGCATCCAAAGTGACGGCAGTTTGTGCCAAGAGGCGTCCATTGATTGAGGCATTCGTACCTAAAGTAATATTTGTCATACTTAGAATGTTTCCTTCGAAATGTGCATTCGTTCCAATGGCAACAGTTTCAGCTGTCTGCCAGAAGATGTTCTTGTCTTGAGCGCCACCGGTTAAGATGATTTTAACACCGTTTGCTTGGGTAAGGCCTTCACTTATTTGGAAAATAAAGACGTCATTTGCTCCACCATGGAGAGTGACATCTGAATTGATTAAGACACCAGTACCCCATTTATAAACACCAGATGTAAGCGTTTTTCCACTAAGGTCTCCACTATACAGTTCGGTATAATTGACAGTTCTTCCTGCTGCTTCGGTGTATGCTGTTTCCATATTGCTAATCGCGGTAGTAAGATTACTAGTCGTTGGTGCTGCATAGCTTGAAGCATATATCTTGCCAGTTACTTGGGCTGAAGTTGAAAATAGATTTGTTGCATCTAGTGTCAAAGAAAAGCCAGTGATTCCAGTAGAATCAATTGGACTAACTCCCATATTTCCTATAACAACAGAATTAGGGACTGAAGAAATACCTGTTTTAGACAAAATTGCATAATTGCCTGCTTCACCAAGGTTTATTGGACTTATGGTGTTTTGGTTTTCTGAAACTTCTGAAGCAACTGTAACAATTGTTGATGCAGTTTTCGTTTCATCAGCAGCAGAGGTTGCTGTAATGATGGTCGTTCCGACTGCAATCGGGGTTACTATGCCGCCCGCTACATTTGCTATATCTTCATCACTAGAAGTCCAAATTATATTTTTGTTTGTTGAATTTGTAGGCGTTACTGAAGCAATTATTGTTTCAGGCATGCCAGCCACTGATAAAGTCATAGTATCTTGGGAAACTGTAATAGCATTTACATCTACCACTACAACTCCAGGTACATGATGAAAGGCTCTAGTAATAGTCAACAATGCTTCAGCTCTTGTAATCAGAGCTTCGGATCTGAAGCTGCCATCTGGATAACCAATCATAATTTTTGCTTCAGAAACAGCGATGATCGCCTGCTTACTCCAACTATCAATAGAAAGCTGATCGGAAAAGGAAAGGATATTAGATGCTGCTGTTAGTGATTTAAGACTACTTATAATAACAGCCACTTCCTGACGGGTTATATTGTTTTGTGGATGAATGCTACCATCTGGATAGCCACTGATATATCCTGCTGCGTTTGCTTTTGAAACAACGTTAGCATACCAAGTATCGCTTGCTACATCTGTGAATGTAGTTCCAGAAACTACTGAAAATGCGAATTGATTATTTACCAATTGAAAAAACTCTGCTCTAGTAATTGCATTGTCGGGTTTGAAGGAGCCATCGGTATAGCCGGTTGCAATACCAGATGTAAGGGCTGACTCAATTGTTTTGTTAGCCCAATGTGAAATATAATCATTTGATTTTGTAGCACCAAATGCTGTAATCATTGAAAAAAGCATAAGTAAACAAAGAACCAATGCGAATGGTTTATTAAAAAATGTTTTCATTTTGTACTCCTCTGAATTTTTTGTCCGCGAATGGAAACTCTAAAACGGGGGGGTGAATAGAAATGTTATGGTGTTTCTGCGAAAAGATTGTTTATTATAAACCTTATTATACACATAAAGTTGAAATATAGCAACTACCTTAGAATCATTACTATAATAATAATTCATAAAAATATTAATTAAATCATTGCAATAGTAGTTATTAATATAATATGAATAATAATTAGAATGATTGGTTGACAATATTTGCGTTATCGTGTATGATGATTCATATATTACGAAAAAAGGGGTTAGGTAATTAAATGAATATTTTAACAAAAGCAATTGTCTCGAATTCAGAAATGATAAAAAATTATAAAACTTGTAGGGAAAAAGCCGAAGGTCTCGGTAAGATATTTGTTTTGAAGAATAACCAACCGGATGCAGTATTGTTTTCTATTAATGAATATGAAAGACTCTCAGTTTTCATTGAATATCTTGAAAGTCTTGAGGTAAAAGATATTAAAGCTTTTTTTGAGTCTTTGCCAAAGGAAGTGATTAGGAAAACATATTCTATGGATCTTTTTGAAAGTGATATTAAATCACAGTTGTGTAGTTAACAAAAAAATTAGTACACGAAAGTATAAGGAGAAATCATTATGGAAAAAAGTAATTTAGAGATAGATAACAATGCAAAGTTAAAAGTTAAAAGAATTATTTACTATATATTAGGTATCTTGGAAATTTTATTTACATTTAGACTTATTTTTAAAATTTTAGGGGCAAACCCTGGAAGTCCTTTTGTATCTATAATATACGCTGTTACAAACTTATTTATAGCACCTTTTGCAGGTATATTTAGAGTTGCTGTAACAGAAGGTATAGAAGCTCAGTCAGTTTTAGAACCACAACTTATCATTGCTATGATTGTTTATGCTTCACTAGCATGGGGTATTGTTAAGTTATATGAAATTATCAGCAATCGCAAAGAATCTGAAAATTTGTAAATCAGAAGGGTGTTTACAAGAAGATCAAGACAATACGATAGAATAATACAAGTCAACTAGGAGGAGAACAATATGGGATTTTTACGTTGGTTAGGCGGAATAGTAGTATTTATATGGGTGCTAGGGTTTATATTTAAAGCAGGTGGAAGTATGATACATATTTTACTTGTTGTAGCTGCAATCGTATTCATTTTTGATTTCGTTTTTGGAAGGAAATAATAACTGAAAAGTTGAATGAAGGCAAGATTGATGAAAATCAATCTTTTTTTATATGAAAATAGTATAGTTATTCTTAACTGTAAACCTGGTTTATACTCTAATATAGATAACTAACGCCGTGAAATCAAGATTTCAATCATATACTCTTCACTTACATATTCACTATGCGCCGAAAATATTAATACAGAGGTAATTAATGTTCTTATACATCACCAATGCAGAAAATCTTAAGTAATTGGACCAGTAAAGGTTACAGATCAAAAGATAATTGACTAGATTTGAATAGAAATGATATAATTATAATTAAAAAGGATGGTGAAATAAGGTGGACGATTCTCCGATACCTAAGGAAACTGCTATAAAGACGACCTATTTATATGGCAATAATAGTATTATCAAAGAGATTCAGTTAGCATACGAATAAAAAACAGACCTTTTATCTGTCTAATATTTCGTATGCTTTTTTAACTATATATGATATACAAGCGATAAGAAGAAAAAAATACAAAAGAAAATTGACAGGAGTGAATTAGCTTTTATGGATAGTCATAGTAGTACTTTAATAATCGTTTTTGGGATTTTACTTTTTTTGTCGGCATATTTTTCAGCGACTGAAACAGCTTTTTCAAGCATTAATAGAATAAGAATGAAGCATCTAGCAAATAGCGGAGATAAAAGAGCAGTACAGACCTTAATACTTACAGAAGATTTTGATAGAGTGCTCTCGAGCATATTAATAGGGAACAATATTGTAAACATTGCTTCAGCATCTATTGCAACCGTAATTTTTACAAAATATTTTGGAGATTCAGGTGTAACGCTTGCGACAATAGCAACCACAGTTCTGGTCTTGATTTTTGGTGAAATCACGCCCAAAAGTCTTGCAAAGGAAACACCTGAGACTTTTGCTATGTTTTCAACCCCTATTCTCAGGGTTTTTATATATGTGCTTATGCCACTTAACATAATATTTTCTTTTTGGAAAAAAATTCTCAACAAAGTATTTAAATTTGAAGGTAAGCTCACAATAACACAAGAGGAATTAATTACCATTGTGGATGAAGCCGAGAACGAAGGTGGGATCGACTCTCATGAAGGAGAACTTATTCGTTCAGCAATAGAATTTAATGATCTTGATGTGGAAGAAATTCTTACACCAAGGGTTAAGGTTATTGCAGTAAGTGAAAGTGCATCGATAGAAGTGGTTAAAAATATATTTATGACTCATGGATTTTCCAGACTTCCAGTTTACAATGAAACAGTGGACAGTATTATTGGGGTGATACATGAGAAAGATTTTTATAATATGCTTCATTATGAAAAAGATAATATAGAATCCATTATAAAAAGTATTGTATGCGTAGCCCCACATATGAAGATTTCTGTGCTTTTGAGACGATTACAGCACTCTAAATCTCATATTGCAGTTGTAGTAGACGAATATGGGGGGACAATGGGTATTGTCACGCTGGAAGATATCTTAGAAGAACTTGTGGGTGAGATATGGGACGAACATGATGAAGTTATAGAGTTTTTTACTAAAATTGAAGAACATAAATACCAAATATATTGTAATGCGGATCTTGAAGATCTATTTGAACAATTCAAGCTTAAAAGTAATAGTGATCACTACAATGCCGTGACAGTAAGCGGTTGGGTAGTACAAGAATGTGGAAGAATACCCGAGATAGGTGATGAGTTCATTTACGAGAATCTCAAAGTAATCGTTACTAAAACAGATTTTAGGCGTGTTATTGAGATTGAGGTGGAAATCATCCAAGAAGAAAAGGAGACGCAATAAAATAATTTTAATTTATTGACTACAGTAGTAGTGTTTTGGTACATAAAATTATCTAGAGGTCTCACTACATGTATCTACACTCAAGGAACCCTCTATGCGATATCCATTACAGTCGCAATTGGGATTCACAATATACCAGTAAGTATTGCGATTTCTGTGTAAATTTATTACGTATGTATTATTATTCTTTGATTATTGAGGGAGAAAAATATGGATGTGGAAAAGCGAAGAAGTTTTATAATTAATTTTGTTTACTGCTTTATTATAGGTGGTATTGTATTTGTACTGTTAAGGTATGCCTTGCCATTCATTTCTCCATTTGTAATAGCATTTGTTATAGCATTTATTCTTAAGAAACCGATGACCTTTTTGACAAAAAAGTGCAGGATAAATAAAGTTGTAGCAGGAATTTTTTTGGTTGTCCTTTTTTATGCCTTGGTGGGTATTTTATTGTCCTTAATCGGAATAAAACTATTTGCTACGGTAAAGGAGTTGTTTTTACTACTTCCGGTTTTATATGAGTATGAGATTATGCCATCAATAATGCAGATAGTGAGTTCTATTGAAGTCTACATTGCCAAGTTGGATGCATCACAGATTTTAACTGTGAAAGAAATGTCTTTAAATCTAGTACAATCTCTGGGTGAAAAGATTTCCGGTTTATCTATGCAAGTGATAGGTGGGATCTCTAGCATTGCCTCCTTACTGCCAGGAATGTTGATCAGAATACTTTTTACCGTTATTTCTACCTTGTTTCTGGTAATTGACTATGATAGGATAACCGGCTTTCTTCTATGTCAATTAAAGGAGAAGCATAAGCATTTAGTTATTGAAATTAAGAATTATGTGGTGCATACCTTGTTTAAATTAATCGCATCCTATGCCCTAATTATGAGTATTACTTTTGTGGAACTATCCATTGGTCTAAGTATCTTGGGAGTGGAAAGAGCCATTTTAATTGCACTCATGATTTCGATTTTTGATATTCTTCCAGTATTAGGTACAGGAGGCATTATGATTCCATGGATAATTGTAACGGTTATTCAGCGAGATTATTCCTTGGCGGTAGGTCTCCTAATTGTTTATCTTGTTATCATTATTGTTCGTAATATATTAGAACCTAAAATTGTGGGAGGCCAGATGGGGCTGCATCCTTTGGTAACGTTAATGGCGCTATTTATAGGTGTTCAGCTTTTTGGAGTACTTGGATTACTAGGTCTTCCTATTACACTATCTCTTTTGAAAAATCTCAATGATAAGGGAACCATTCATATTCTAAAATAAATGGTTCACCTGCTCTTAGTGGTGATGTAGGTATTACAGCTGTTTGGTTAATCCTAGGAGTTTGGTTATAATAGGATTAACCATTTTTATTTAATGGAGTTTAATCTATACGATGGATGATGTTAATCCAAAGGTATAATAAAAAAGATCCTTGAGAAAAGACTTGATTTAAATATTCAGGATGAAAATGGTAACAATATCATTAATCATTTTTATTATGGAGGCAGATTATGAATATACAAGAAAAAGATAGTGATTCAAAAAAACAGTACACCAACCACCTCATTCACGAAAAATCACCCTATCTCCTTCAACACGCCCACAACCCAGTTAATTGGTATCCTTGGTCAGATGAAGCCTTTGAGAAAGCAACATCAGAAGACAAAGCAGTCTTCCTCTCCATCGGTTACTCGACCTGCCATTGGTGTCATGTCATGGAACGTGAGTCCTTCGAAGACGAGGACGTAGCAAAGGTTCTTAACAATAAATACATCAGCATTAAAGTAGATCGAGAGGAAAGACCAGATATAGACCAAATCTACATGAGCTTTTGTCAAGCAACGACAGGTTCAGGAGGATGGCCGTTATCTGTTTTCTTAACTTCAGATAAGAAGCCTTTCTATGCAGGCACCTATTTTCCAAAGAAATCTCGTCATGGTATGAGAGGTTTTATAGATATTCTACAAGGAATTTATCAAAAGTGGGATGAAGATCGAGAGGAAGTAGAAGATTCAGCTGAGAAAATGGTTTACATGATCAATCAAATGTCAAATGCAGAGGATGATGCAGAGGAGGAACTTGATGAGCAAATTTTTCATCAAGCATATAACTATTTTAAGAAAAGTTTTGATGATAAATACGGGGGTTTTGGGCAGGCACCCAAATTTCCAACACCTCATAATCTATTATTCTTATTGAGATATTTTAAAACCACCAACAACCAAGAGGCCCTTAATATGGTAGAAAAAACTCTTATCCAAATATACAAAGGTGGAATATTTGATCATATCGGCTTTGGTTTCTCGAGATATTCTACAGATAGAAGGTGGCTAGCACCCCATTTTGAAAAAATGTTATATGACAATGCGCTACTTTTAATGGCCTATAATGAAGCGTATCAAGCAACCCAAAAGCCCATATATAAAGAGATTGCAGAAAAGATTATTGCATATGTTATAAGAGATATGACATCCCCAGAGGGTGGCTTTTATTGTGCAGAAGATGCAGATTCAGAAGGCGTGGAAGGTAAATTTTATATTTGGTCAAAAGAAGAAATAGTTGATATTTTAGGAGATGAGGATGGAAATCTATATTGTAAATATTACGATATAACCCGTAAAGGTAATTTTGAAGAGGAAAACATTCCGAATCTGATTGATGCAAGCCTAGCTACAATTGAAGCTGATTCTGCTTTGAAAGAACATTTATCTAATTTAAGTCAGAAGCTTTTTGAGGTGCGTAAGGAAAGAATACATCCCTATAAAGACGACAAAATATTAACTGCTTGGAACGGACTAATGATAGCTGCGATGGCTTCCTCTGGTAAAATAATGAACAATTCGGTTTATATAGAACATGCACAAAAAGCGATTCAATTTATTGAAGAAAAGCTTATTAGAGAAGATGGACGTTTGCTTTCAAGATATAGAGATGGTGAAGCAAAGAATCTTGCTTTTTTAGAGGATTATGCATTTTTGATTTGGTCATATATTGAGCTCTATCAGGCTGTATTAGAACCTCAATATTTACAAAAGGCAATCAAGCTTACAGAGGATATGATTGTATTTTTTGATGATGAGAAAGCAGCTGGGTTCTTTTTATATGGGAAGGACTCAGAACAATTGATTGCGCGTCCAAAGGAAATATATGATGGCGCATTACCATCAGGAAATTCTGTTGCTACTTATACATTGCTCATGCTCTCTAAGCTTACTGGGAATGAAATGTATGAGGAAAAGGCAAATCAAGTATTAAAATATTTTAGTAGTAAACTCAAGGAAGCACCAATGGCGTATACAATGATGTTATGTGCAAGAATGTATGCAGTTCATACAACGAAAGAGATTGTTTTAGCTGGCAACAGAGAGGATAAGCTACTAAAAGAAATGATAAATAGTATTCATATGAGGTATTTGCCTTTTGCTACCATACTTCTGAATGACGGAAACGGGAAGTTAGAGGGTATTAATGATTTTGCGAGCAAGCAAATTGCCATTGATGAAAAAGCTACCGCCTATATTTGCGAGAATTTTACCTGTCATAAACCTATTTTTAATTTAAATGAATTAAATGAATTAATGAATTGATAGTAATTATTAAATAGTATATAATATTATTAAGACTATATGGATAAAAATAGGAGGTATGATTTATGGAAAATGCAACTTTATATGAAGTACTGCAATTAGCAGTTCACTTAGAAGAAGAAGGCCAGAAATTTTATGAAAAATATGCACAGAAAGCAAAGGGTGATATTAAAGAGACCTTTGAAAGATTAGCGTTAGATGAAGTGAAACATGGTAAATATTTTCAATCCTTATATCATGAAGCTAAGGAAAAACCAGGTTTAGATTATTTGTTTGAAGAGGAAGTAACTGCTTACTTTAAAGAATATGCAGTAAGTGCCGCTTTTGATAGAGAAGAAACAAAAGTGATGTCAGTTGAAGAGGCTGTAGCTGAAGCAATTCTCACAGAAAAAAAATCTATTGATTATTATAAATATCTAGATAAATATGCACTTACTGAAACAAAAGGTATGATCAATACAATTATTCAAGAAGAAGAAAAGCATTTAGCAGTATTAGAGAAATTATTGGAAGCAATGTAAAAGATCAAATATAAAAACATAAAAAAGCAAGTAACTATAATAACAGGAAAGTCTCTTCATATGGGTAGACTTTCCTGTTTTATTATCACTAAGAACTTATGAAACAATGAAAATTCAATTCTATTTTTTAAAAAGTTAGTCCGTAACTATCATTCTTCTTTCAGTTCTAACAACTCCATTACCTCATCTTCACTAAGCTTATTAATCAAAGTCTCACCTGGATGAATAACAGAATCAATTAATGATTTTTTCTTTTGTTGTAGCTTATAAATCTTTTCTTCAATGGTTCCTGCGGTAATGAGTCGAATTACTTGGACTGGTTTATCTTGACCTATTCTATATGCTCTATCTGTTGCTTGATCTTCAGTTGCAGGGTTCCACCATGGATCATAATGAATAACCATATCTGCCCCTGTAAGGTTTAGTCCAGTACCACCAGCCTTTAGAGAAATTAGAAAAATATCCATTTGTCCGGCGTTAAAGTCATTCACCATATCTCGTCGGGTTTTTGCATTTGTAGCTCCATCTAAATAAAAATAAGTGAGCATATTTTTTTCTAGAACTGGTTGAATCAATTTAAGCATGCTTGTAAATTGTGAGAAAATTAATATTCTATGCCCACTTTCTATTGCATCAACTACAAGCTCTTCTAGTAATTCAAGCTTAGCGCTATCACCGGTGTAGTTATCTGCAAATAGTGCAGGATGACAACAGATTTGACGTAATCTAGTTAAAGCAGAGAGTATTTTTATTGTGCTCTTTTGAAATCCATTTGATGTGATTTCGTTCTTTACTTCTCCTTTAACCTTTTCAAGATATGCGATATATAATTTTTTTTGTTTGTCTAATAATTCTGTGGTCATTTTGGTTTCAATCTTTGGAGGTAATTCTTTTAATACATCAGATTTTAGTCTTCTAAGAATGAACGGCTTAATTTGAGTTGTAAGTTTCATTAGAGCCATGTCGTCCTCACCTTTAATGATAGGCTTCTCATAGTTATTGATAAACTTAGAATGAGAATATAAGTAGCCAGGCATAATGAAATCAAATATTGACCAGAGCTCTGATAAAGAATTTTCTATTGGTGTGCCAGTAAGTGCAATTCTAGTACTTGCTTTAATTAATTTTACGGATTTGGCATTCAAGGAATTGGGATTTTTGATATGCTGTGCTTCATCTATAAAACAAAATTCAAAGTTATAATCCATATAAGTCTCAAGATCTCTTTTTAATAGACCATAGGAGGTGATAATTACCTGACTATTTTTAATATCTTCAAAGGCTTGCGCTCTAATTTTCTTGTCACCTGAAATAACACAAACTTTTAAGTCGGGAGCAAACTTATTGATTTCATCCTCCCAATTATATACGAGTGAAGTAGGTGCAATAACCAAAGATTGTTTTGAGGGATCAATGGATTTTAATAGGGTGATTGCTTGCAAGGTTTTTCCAAGACCCATATCATCGGCCAAAATACCACCGAAGCCATAATGACTTAACACCTTTAACCATTGAAAGCCTAGCTTTTGATAATTTCTTAAAGTTGCTTTCAAGGAATCAGGTAGTTCGAATAATTCTGTGGAAGGGTCCTTGATATCTTGCACTAGTTTTTCAAAGGCATTGTTTTTTACATAATCGTAAATGAGCGAATCCTTCATTAATGTATCAACATAAATTGCTCTATATTTCGGTATTTCAATAACCTCTTTAGATAAATCTTTGTTTTTTAAATTTAATTGCTTCATGATATCTGCCATGTCAGTCAATTCAGCAGAGTCTTCAAGTTGTAAGAAGCTTCCATCCTTCAATCGGTAATATTTTTTCTTTTCTTGGATGGATTTAAGGATTTGAGGTAGTTCCTTTCTATCAATACCTTCAATGTTAAAGGAAAACTCAAGCATATTTGAATTTTCGTTCAATCGTACGCCAGCACTAACTGTACTAGGGATTCTAATTTGTAAATTCTTAAACTCAGCGGCATAATATATTCTTGCAATTTCTTGTAGTTTTGGTAAATAAGTATATATAAACTTAAATAATCTATCTTCATCTCTAATCGTAAAAAATTCTTCTGAAGGATCTACATTACAAGAGGCATCTGAAAGTAGAGTGTAAATCTCTCCTTCTTTTTCTACATTGTGAACAATAATAAAATCCTCTGGAAGTGATGGCTGACTTGGTGGATAGATACCAACTTTATAATCCCCATAAAAGAAGGATAAGGTCCCTTTAATGGTGTTTTTATATTTATCTAAGTAAATATGTGGAACACAATCTTCATAAAGCAAATTTGAGGACATGGTTTCATCCATTTTGACAGTGCCTAATTTTTTAAGAACAGGTAAAATTGAAGAAACTAACTTCTGTTTGTAGGATACATGAAGGATAATTGATCTTAGACTATTATTAAACTGTTGAGTAACAACAGAAAAAAACCTTCTTTCCTTGTTATCAAGACGATATATCTGATCTTCAAAGAAGATGTATTCAAGATCCCTGGTAATTGGAAAATAGTCGTAGGACTCAGCCAATTTTACAGTAATATTATTCTCATCCTGTGTTACATTAAAGTTCATAGTTGGAAGATGAGAAGTGATTTCAGAGGTATAGGTTATCCCGCGATATTTTAAGGAAAAGGATTTATTCTTTAAGATATTAAATAATCTTTTCATTGTAACATCTGGAAAGAGAAAATTATTAAAAAGCTGTATGTTTTTACTCTCATAAGGATTTGACTTCAAAAAAGAATAGGTATCAAAGTATTCTTTTATGAGGTCAAGTATAAGCTTAGCGGTTGGATCAAAGTAATGAATTTTAGGGTCAAAGGTAAAACTTTTACCAAAGTTTATAGAGGTACGATCATGAATCGCAGATAATAATTTGGTAATGTCCTTTACGATATAGAACTTATCAGTTCCAATTCTTAGGCTTGTGGCTGTAATGCTCTCCTTCATTGGTTCTATGATAATGTCCAAATAAACGGGCTGTTTAGTCACATTAGGTGAAACACTATCTGTCAAAGCGTTAGAAAACGCATTGATAATGTTTTGGTGAGAAAGCTTATCAATGGATAAGTTGATTTTTTCTTTAGAATAAAGGATTTCTAGTAGTGTAGCTACGATGTGTTTACATGCCCCTGAGTAATTTGTATGGGAAGGGCAGGTACATTCCATACGAGAAAGATTACCTGAATAATCGTCAAAGCCAACCAATACATTATACAGTTGACTACCTAAAACGGTAGATGATATTGTATTGGCGTTTGGTTCTAAATCTTGTACCTGTCCATTGTGATAATATTGAACACCACGTTTAAAGGATAGGTCATTTGTTGTTTTTCTTATATCATTAAGAGAAAGATTAATCATGAAAATCACCTTTTTCATATTTATTAATTCAACCGAATGGAAGAAGTCCTTCATTTCTTAAGTGGGGGAACTAATTCCAACATCGGTGGGGGTGGGGGCCCCATCGATGTGCAAGTGAAGCTTGCATTTTGGCTTATAGTAGCTTCGCTACTATTTGGGGTTACGAAACCGTAGCAAATGCGGAGGTTTTGTAACATTGACATTACATTCTAAAAAGCTATCATCATTATAAAGTTTTTTATCATAAAAAGCAAACTACAAATATTTGTTTTTTATGGTATAATGAGAAAAATTGAGTTTGAACATAAGTGAGGAAATGCTATGGATATATTTGATATGGTTCGAGAGAGAACATTAGAGAAGGAAGCGCCGCTAGCTGCAAGGATGCGCCCAGAGTCTATTGAAGAGGTAGTGGGTCAAGAGCATATAGTAGGAAAAGACAAGCTTTTATACCGAGCTATTAAAGCAGATCAGTTAGGATCAATTATATTTTATGGACCTCCTGGAACTGGTAAAACCACTTTAGCTCGTGTCATTGCAAATACAACCAAGTCCTCTTTTGTTCAACTAAATGCTACTATTGCCGGAAAAAAGGATATTCAGATTGTAGTGGAGCAAGCAAAAGAAACCTTGGGAATGTCTATGAAGCGAACCATTCTATTTATTGATGAAATTCATAGGTTTAACAAAGCGCAACAAGATGCTCTCCTTCCTCATGTAGAGGATGGTACAATTATATTAATAGGTGCAACTACAGAAAATCCTTATTTTGAGGTAAACAGAGCACTAGTATCTCGTTCTAGAATATTTCAACTAAATCCCTTAGATATAGAAGCCATTAAAATTTTAATTACAAGAGCTTTAAACGAAACAAAAGGCTTAAAAAAATACAATGCAAAAATAACAGATGAAGCCCTTCATTTTTTGGCAGACATTGCTGATGGAGATGCACGAGCAGCCCTAAATGCAATAGAACTAGGCGTATTAACTACCAAAGCAGATGAAAATGGAGAAATTACAATTACTGTCGAGGTTGCAGAAGAATGTATCCAAAAAAGAGCCATTAAATACGATAAAGATGGAGACAATCATTATGATGTTATTTCTGCCTTTATCAAAAGCATGAGGGGCTCTGATCCAGATGCAGCAATCTATTACCTTGCACGAATGATCTATGCAGGAGAAGACCCGAAATTTATCGCAAGAAGAATTGTTATCTGCGCCTCAGAAGATGTAGGAAATGCTGACCCAAGAGCATTACAATTAGCAGTATCAGCAGCCTCTGCAGTAGACTTTATCGGATTACCAGAAGGAAGAATAGTCCTAGCCCAGGCAGCTGCATATGTAGCATGCGCACCTAAGAGCAATGCTGCCATAACTTCAATCGATCAAGCAATGGAGGACGTAAAAAACATTCAAATCTTAAGCATCCCCCCCCATTTAAAAGATGCCCATTACAGTTCTGCAAAACAATTAGGCAGTGGTATTGGTTATAAGTATGCCCATAACTATAATAATCATTACATAAAACAACAGTACTTACCAGACGAACTAAAAGACAAGCAATACTACATTTTATCCGATCAAGGCTATGAAAAAAAACTAAAAACCTGGTTAGAATTTATCAAAAAGAACGAATAAAGTCCTCTTGGTATGTATTTCCCAATACACTTTTATAAGACTATGTTTCGAGAATCTCAAAAAAGATGCACTGTTATGAACTGAAGAGTCGATAATAAAATATAATATGAGGATATGTACGTACATTTTTCGCCAGACCGGCCGCAGGGTAAGGCCAGAAAAATGTACGTACATATCCTCATATTTACTTCATACTATAAATCTCTTCAGTTTATAACAGTGTCATCTTTGCGCACACCACAGACAAAGCAAATGACAGTTCTAATCGAGAATCATTCCTCATCATTCCCTTGCCCAACATCTGCCTTTACATAACGATGAAATTTCAGTAAAAAGAAAAGCATAACTGAAAAAAACGCATTAAAACCTAATGCAGAAAGCGAAGCACCCAAATTACCTACAATAGCAAAGTAAATAGAAAGGCCAAAAATAAAAACAATAAATACAATTAAAAGTATAGCAGAAAATCGTTTGATTTTTGTTTTTGACATATACATATCACCTCAAAATATCTCTTTATTTCCCTTAATTCTATAGATATCACCTCATAATGTCAATATAAAAAAGTCTATGGACGGGGAACCATAGACTTTTTCAAAGGATATATTACTTATTGGGAGGATAGTTAGTAATAGTAATATACAATTATTATTGGCAATAAAAGAAAAAATATACAATTCAAAAAAAATTTTTTTTATTTATTATTCCATCCATCAAAGCATAAAAATATAGAAAGTAAAAGAAAAAGTCGAGGAAATATGACTAACCAAAAAATTGGAAATCAATTAAATTTATCCTTAAGCTTACCTGTGAATGAACGAGAGAAATCTGATTTCTTATCTACGGGGTTTAATGAAGTAACAAACACTTGGGAGATTATTGTTAAATACAATGGTGATTTATCTGTTATACAAGATGATGTAATATCAATAGACAGGCTTACAAACCAATATGCAATCGTAGTAGTACCTGAACAAAACATAAGTAAGCTTGCAAACTATAGTCAAATTGAATTTATAGAAAAACCAAAACAATTAGCCTTTGAGTTACAGGAAAGTAAAAGGGCTGCTTGTATTACTCCTGTTCAAATTGGATTTCCAAATTTATCGGGAGAAGGAGTATTGTTAGGTATTATTGATTCGGGCATTGACTATAGACATCCAGACTTTATCAATGAAGATGGAACAACTCGAATTGTTAGTATTTTGAAAATCAATGATGCGCTTAACCTTGATAATCCAAGCATAGAGTATACGAGAGAACAAATCAATGAAGCATTAAGACAACCGACAGAAACAGAGGCATTGGCAATTGTTCCAACTATTGATGTCATAGGACATGGTACTCATGTTGCTGGAATTGCTGGTGGTAACGGACGAGGAAGCAATGGGCAATACAGAGGTGTTGCATATGAGAGTGAATTTATTATTGTGCAATTAAGTGAAACTGGTGCCCAACCCTTTGTAAAAACCACTGAGTTAATGAAGGGCATTGCTTATGTTGTGAATACAGCACAAGCTCTTAATAAGCCGGTAGCAATAAACATTAGCTACGGAAATAATTATGGTTCTCATGATGGGAGTTCTCTGCTAGAAACTTTTATCGACGATATGAGCAATGTATGGAAGAATGTAATTGTAATCGGAGCAGGAAATGAAGGTGCAGCAGCACATCATTACGAAAATACGATAGAAGAAGATGAAACGCAAGTAGTGGAAATTGCCGTATCAAATTCGGAAAAGGATGTATATATTCAGTTATGGAAATCCTACAGTGATGATTTCTTAATTGAGGTAGAAGCACCTAATGGGCAAAAATCTGGATTCATTAAACCTTTATTAGGCACACAGCAATTTAATTTGATGCAGACACAGGTGGCGGTTTTCTTTGGGGAACCATCGCCCTACAATAATGATCAAGAAATCTATTTTCAACTTATTCCCAACCAGGAATTTATAGCGGAGGGGACCTGGAAGATTAATATACAAGGAGTGAAAATTGTAAGAGGTACTTATAACTTATGGTTGCCAACGGCTTCAACACTTAATCTATATACACGTTTCTTACAACCAGAAACAAGAACAACATTAACAGTGCCATCAACAGCAACCAACGTCATTACTGTTGGAGGGTATAACCAGGGGATCAATAGTATTGCAAGTTTTTCAGGAAGAGGATATACGCGGGAAATCAACCTGATTAAGCCTAATCTTGTAGCACCTGCAGTTGACATTATGTCTGCTGTACCAGGAGGAGGTTATGATACCAAAACAGGCACAAGTATGGCCACACCATTTGTTACAGGTGCATCGGCACTTTTAATGCAATGGGGTATTGTTCAGGGGAATGATCCATTTTTATATGGAGAGAAGGTAAAAGCTTTTCTGCAAAAAAGTGCTAGAAGAGATGAAAGCCTTAGAAGTTATCCTAATCCTGATTGGGGATATGGTTCCTTGTGCTTGGAAAATGTTTTTGAAAATGGTGTAAGTGCTGTTATCTCAACAAATACAGTCTCAATAAATGAGCTAGAAAATACGAATAATCAGGTAGATGCTTCGACGATTACAACGATAGGTGAAAATTGTAAGGAAGCCATCATTTCATCGGATTATATCGATTTAATTATTGAATATACAGATACATTAGATGAAATTATAAATCGTTATGATCCAGATTGTATTCAAATTATCGATGATCAGTTTGCAATATTACATATTAAAGTTGAGGATTGTGCTGAGCAAATACAAAGTGAAGGCTTTGGATATAGAAGCTTGTTTCCTGCATTAATTGGTCCATATGGAAAATCTGCTTTAAGCAGTTCAGGTATTCTAACATTTCATACGCAACCATATGTGCCACTCAGAGGGCAAAACACTTTAATAGGGATTGTCGACTCCGGTATTGACTATACACATAAAGTGTTTACCTATGAAGACAATACAACCAAAATTATGTATTTATGGGATCAGACAATTCAAGGGAACCCACCTGAAAATTTTGAATATGGTACAGAATATTCAAGTGAAGATATCAATAGAGCCTTAGCCTCCAGCAATCCGCTTGAAGTTGTTCCATCTACGGATACATCTGGGCATGGTACCTTTTTAGCAGGTGCTGCAGCTGGAAGAGAGGATCAACAAGCTGATTTTATTGGTGCTGCTCCAGATGCTGACTTAATTGTTGTTAAATTAAAACAAGCAAAGCAATGTTTAATGGACTATTACATTATTAACAATCAAGAGCAAGATATTTATCAAAGCACAGATTTAATTCTTGGTGTTAAGTATCTGGCAGAGAAAAGTAAAGAGCTAGGAAGACCTATTTCTATAATAATAGGGCTTGGTAGTAACAATAGTTCTCATGATGGTAGTTCAATGACGGAAACCTTTTTGCTAAATGTAGCAAAAAGACGTGGAAATGTTGTTACAGTTGCAGCTGGAAATGAAGCCAATAAGGGTCATCATTATTATAATTTCTTTTTACCTAATGAAGCGAGTAAGAATGTTGAAATCAACGTTGCTAAGGATGAAGAAGGTTTTATTTTAAGCATTTGGAATCATGCTCCAGATAAAATGTCCATTGCAATTACATCTCCAACAGGAGAATACATTGATAAAATTCCTGCAAGATTACAGCAAGCGCAAGATATCAAATTAGTTCTTGAGGAGACTACTATTTATGTAGAATATCAATTATTTGAAGAAAGAACTGGAGATCAACATATTATTGTGAGAATGGAGAAACCTACGGAAGGTATATGGACTATCACGATATTTGGAGATTTGATTGTAGATGGCAGAGTAGACGTTTGGTTGCCAAGAGAAGGCTTTATTAAAGAAGAAACTGTTTTTTTAATGCCTGATCCATATATAACAGTTACATTTCCATCAACCTCAATTGGACTTATAACTACAGGAGCCTATAATCATCAAAGTGGGAGCTTATATCTTTCGTCAGGAAGAGGCTTAACTAGAGATGTGGAATTGAAGCCGGATTTGGTAGCACCTGGTGTAAATGTTATTGGACCATTGCCAGGTAACCGTTTTGGTACTATGACTGGAACAAGTGTCAGCGCAGCAATAACAGCTGGTGCGGGAGCATTATTACTTGAATGGGGTATTGTATTAGGAAATGATAGGAATATGTATACGGAAAAAGTATTGACTTATTTAATTAGAGGTGCTACGAGGAGGGACAATATTATTTATCCAAATAGAGAATGGGGATATGGGGCGTTAAATTTATTAGGTACCTTTGAAGGGTTAAAAGGATAGATATAAATAAGTAAGTTAAAAAAAGATGTTGGGTTTATTCAACATCTTAGGCTGTCGACAAAAGCATTTTTTCTGATAGGTGTGTACTCATTATTGGCAGTAAGTGTTCATTTTTCTGGCCTTACCCTTCGGTCGGTCAAGCGAAAAATGAACACTTACTGCCTTTGGTATTCATCTAGAAGAAAAAATGCTTTTATCTCTGTTTCGTTAATTGATAATTAATTAAATTGTCAATAACCTGAGATGTTGGGTTTATCCAACATCTTTTTATATACAACACATAAGAATCTCTTGGTTGTTGTATATATTTGTAAAATGATCTATAATGGATTGATACGAAATGGAGGAAAAAACCATGAAAAAGGTAGGAATTACATTGTTTTTATTGGCTTGTACACTTGTCTTTGTAAGTTGTAAGCTTTCAGATAAAGAAAAATTGAACGAGGAAGCATATCTACTCTATGCTTCTAAGGATTATAATGGGGCAATTGAAAGCTATACAAAGGCGATAGAAAGCTACCCGGATTATTCGGATTTTTATACAAATAGAGGAATGGCTTACCATGAAGTTGGTGAGAATGATTTTGCAATGAAGGATTTAGATAAAGCAATTGAGCTTGATCCAAAAAGTCCTGAAGCTTACGGGAATAGAGGATATGTGAACCTAGCTTTAGGTTATAACAATGCTGCTGGGGAAGATTTGAATAAAGCATTAGAGTTAAAGAGCAAATTTGAATCAAAGGACAGTTTAATGCTTACCTATTTAAATATGGGAACGTTAAAAAGTATTCTTGGAGAAAAAGATGAAGCCTTAGAATGGTATGATAAAGCAATAGCTATAGGTATTGAGGATCCAGGTGTATACAATGCTAAGGGAATGGTGCTGAAAGATTTACTAAGATATGAGGAAGCCTTAAGTTATTTTAACAAAGCCTTAGAGGTCGATGAGAGCTTTGCATATGCCTATAGTAATCGAGCAAATGTGTATTTAATTCAAGGAGAATTAGATCTTGCAATGTCAGATATATCAACTGCCTTAAAAATTGATCGAAATATTCCGCAGAGTTATATTATCAAAGGACAGATTTTAAGTGCACTTGATAATCCAGAGGAAGCAATTAAAGTATATTCAACTGCAATATCGATTTGGCCAGGGTATTCAGAAGCGTATTTTCAACGTGGTACTGTATATTTTAATAGTGGAAATTATGCAGAAGCGATATTTGATTATACCTTTGCTACAGATTATGGTCAAATGGAAGGATATAAAGGTAAGGGGAAGGTATTTCGAAAAATAGGACAGTACGAAGATGCAATCACTAGTTTTAGTAAATACTTAGAAGTAGTAGGGGATGACCCTAATATTTTCATGGAGCTAGGGATGACCTATCAAGCAATGAAAGCGTATGATAAAGCGCTAGCGTCATTTGATAGAGTGATTAGCTTAACAAAGGATTTTGCTGACCCGTATATTTTAAAGGGCTTGACCTACGAAGAAATGGGAAAATATAGCGAAGCCATCCGTATGTTTGATAAGGCGATCGAGATTGAACCAGAAAATCAAACAGCGATAGATGAAAAGAAACATATACAAGAAACATATCAATAGAGCATATTATTTTTATTCCAAACCGATACTAAGGATAAGGAATAAGATATGGAGGTAATTATGACAGAAGAGGTTAAGCGTCATGTGGAAGAACGAGTTATTTTAGTAGCAATATCAATGCAAAGACAAGAAGCAGAAACACAAGCATCAATAGAAGAGTTAGAAGATTTGGTGAAAACTGCGGGAGCAATTACAGTTGGCGTCGTAATTCAAAATAGAGACAAATTTCATCCAGGTACTTATGTCGGGAAAGGTAAGATCGAAGAGATCAGGGAAGAGATTGAAAGAACGAATGCAACAGGTATTATTTGTGATGATGAATTATCACCTGCCCAGCTTAGAAATCTTGAAAGCGAATTAAATGCAAAGGTAATTGATAGAACAATATTAATTTTAGATATCTTTGCTAAGCATGCACATACAAAAGAAGGTAAGCTTCAAGTAGAGTTGGCACAACTAAAATTCACCTTGTCAAGGCTTGCTGGGCTAGGAGCAAGCTTATCTAAATTAGGTGGGGGAATTGGAACAAGAGGCCCTGGTGAAAAAAAACTGGAAATGGATCGAAGATACATTAGAGATCGAATCGGTATATTAAAAGATGAATTAGAGGAAATGAAAAGGCATAGAGATATGTTGCGCGAAGGCAGGAAAAATATTGGGAAGCCAATGATTGCAATTGTAGGGTATACGAATGCGGGAAAATCAACAATTTTAAATCAATTAACAGATGCTGGAGTACTGCAAGAAGATAAGCTTTTTGCAACCCTAGATCCAACAACAAGAAATCTTAGTTTGCCAGATGGTAAGGAAATCATGTTGACAGATACGGTTGGTTTTGTAAGAAAACTACCCCATCATTTGATACAAGCTTTTAAGTCTACACTTGAAGAAGCGGCATTTGCCGACATATTGCTTCATGTAGTTGATAGTTCTAGTCCTCAAGCTAGTCGTCATATTGAGGTTGTATATGAAACCTTAGAAAAACTTGGAGCTGGTGATAAACCAGTATTAACATTGTTTAACAAGATTGATAAAGAAGGTGCAGACACTTCTCTTAAGGATTTGAAGGCTTTTAAGACAGTTAATATGTCTGCTATTAATAGTGTTGGTTTTGACGAAATGTTAAAAATACTAGAAGATAAATTGCAAGAGGATAAAATTTTGATTAAGACAACGATACCCTACGATCAAGGGAGTACGCTTCAAGCGATACGTGTGTATGGACAAATACTAAAAGAATCCTATGAAAATGATGGTACTTATATTGAAGCATATGTAGATCACTTTCTTCTTAACAAATACAATTTATCAATTTAATTATTTTGTATTTTATCTAGTTTGGTTATAGGCATAGATTGCTGTATTTCACAGAAAATTCGACGACAACAGGTAAATATAAAAAATATATAGGACATAATGACTAATTTGAAAAACACTATATATTGTGGTTATTTTGTAAAATGCCCACACTATATGGTGTTTTTTGATTGACTTAAACCCTGATACTGTGATATATTATTCTCAACAGAATTTATATATGGAAGGTATTGGAAGGAGAAAGAATTATGTTTAATGTAGTAAAACGAGACGGGGAAAATACAAGCTTTCAGTTACAAAAGATTAAGGATGCGGTTATTAAATCCTTTGTAGCAACAGAAAAAACATATACAGACGAGATTATGGATATTCTAGTGTTACGTGTCACTGCTGACTTTCAATCTAAGATAGCAAACAATCAAATTACGGTTGAAGATATCCAAGACAGTGTTGAAAGAGTGCTTGAACAGACTGGTTATACGGATGTTGCAAAAGCTTATATTCTTTATAGACGTCAAAGAGAAAAGATACGTAATATGAAGTCAACCATACTTGACTACAAAGAAATTGTTGATAATTATGTGAATGCGCAAGATTGGCGAGTAAAAGAAAATTCAACTGTGACTTATTCAGTTGGAGGACTCATTCTTCATAATTCAGGAGCTGTTACAGCTAATTATTGGTTATCCGAAGTATATGACGACGAAATAAGCAATTCCCATAGAAATGGGGATTTACATATTCATGATTTATCAATGTTAACAGGATATTGTGCAGGCTGGTCCTTAAAGCAACTGATACAAGATGGCTTAGGTGGAATTCCTGGTAAGATTACCTCGGCTCCTGCTGGACATTTATCTACTTTATGTAATCAAATGGTTAACTTCTTAGGGATTATGCAAAATGAATGGGCTGGAGCACAAGCATTTTCCTCCTTTGATACCTATTTAGCACCTTTTGTAAAGGTTGATAATTTATGCTATAAAGAAGTTAAGCAATGTATTCAATCCTTCATATTTGGTGTGAATACGCCAAGTAGATGGGGAACACAATCTCCTTTTTCTAATATAACGTTAGATTGGAAGGTTCCACATGATTTGGCAGAGCTACCTGCACTAGTAGGTGGGGAGGAACTTGATTTTAAATATAAAGATTGTCAAACAGAAATGGATATGATTAATAAAGCATACATTGAAATTATGATCGAGGGGGATGCTAATGGAAGAGGCTTTCAATATCCAATTCCAACCTATTCAATCACAAAAGAATTCGATTGGGCAGAAACAGAAAATAATCGCTTATTATTTGAAATGACAGCTAAATATGGTACTCCATACTTTTCAAACTATGTAAACAGTGATATGGAACCAAGTGATATTAGAAGCATGTGTTGTAGACTAAGATTAGATTTAAGAGAGTTACGTAAAAAACAAGGTGGATTTTTTGGTTCAGGTGAAAGCACAGGTTCAGTTGGTGTTGTAACGATTAATCTTCCTAGAATAGCATATTTATCAAAAAACCAAGAAGAATTTTATACCCGTTTAGATCGTATGATGGATGTGAGTGCAAGATCGTTAAAAACGAAGAGACAAGTTATTGATAAGTTGTTACAAGAAGGTCTATATCCATATACACGAAGATATTTAGGAACCTTTGACAATCATTTTTCTACGATAGGATTAGTCGGGATGAATGAAGCAGCATTAAATGCATGCTGGATTGGAAAAGACTTAACCAATAAAGATGCGCAAGCCTTTGGCCTTGATGTCATTGATCATATGAGAGAGCGCTTAGCAGATTATCAAGTAGAATATGGTGATTTATACAATTTAGAGGCAACACCTGCTGAGTCAACTAGTTATCGTTTGGCAAAGCATGATAAGATGCATTGGCCACTCATTATTACTGCAGGTAAAAGTGGGACAACACCTTATTATACCAATAGTACAAATCTTCCAGTGGATTATACGAGTGATATTTTTGATGCATTAGATATACAAGATCAATTTCAAACACGCTATACATCGGGAACAGTGTTTCATGCTTTCTTAGGAGAAAAGGTATCAGATTGGAAGGCTGCAGCTAAGTTAGTTAAAGTAATTTCAGAAAATTATAAGCTTCCATATTATACAATATCTCCAACGTATTCAATATGTAAGGACCATGGTTACTTGAGCGGTGAACAATATACTTGCCCGCATTGTAAAACAGAAACAGAGGTTTATTCAAGAATCACTGGATATTATAGACCGATCAGACATTGGAATGATGGAAAAGCGCAAGAATTTAAAGAGAGAAAATCTTATGAGCCAGATATTGAAGGGTATCAAAACAAGGCGTTGGAAGAAGTTGCAGTAGCTGAAAGCCCAGGAATCTATAGTGAATCAAGTGAGGATACTAAAAAGCTTTTATTTACAACTAAGACATGCCCTAACTGTCATGTTGCTAAGGAATATCTTCATAAGGATTTTATGATTGAAGTGATTGATGCAGAAGAGCATGAATTGTTAACTGAAAAATATAATGTTCGGACTGCTCCAACCCTTATTGTTGTTAGCAATGATATTGTTAATAGATATTCAGGTCTATCTAGTATAAGAAAGTATGCAGACGAAATTGAAGATTAAAAGGAAAAACGAAGATGAGTTTAGCAGATAAAATTTTTATAAATATGTGTAAAGATATTATTGATTATGGTTATAGCTCCGAGGGGCAGCAAGTGAGGCCAAAGTGGTCTGATGGAGCTATGGCGCACACCATTAAGAAATTTGCAGTAGTGAATCGTTATGATTTAAGCTGTGAATTTCCAATGCTTACTCTAAGGCCTACTAATTTAAAGGCGGCTATTGATGAAATCTTATGGATTTGGCAAAAGAAATCCAATAATATCAAAGACCTGAATAGTCATATATGGGATAGTTGGGCTGACGAAGGGGGTTCTATTGGTAAGGCATATGGTTATCAATTAGGAGTTAAGCACAAGTACAGTGAAGGTCTTTTTGATCAAGTTGATAGAGTATTATTTGATTTAATAAACAATCCCTATAGCAGACGTATTATGACCAATCTATACAATCATGAGGATTTGCATGAAATGAATTTATATCCTTGTGCCTATAGTATGACGTTCAATGTAGTAGATAATAAGCTTAGTGGAATATTAAACCAAAGATCTAATGATATATTAGTAGCCAATAACTGGAATGTTGTCCAATATGCGATTTTGCTTCATATGTTTGCACAAGTTTCAGGCCTTGAAGTAGGAGAGCTCGTACATGTTATAGCAGATGCGCACATCTATGACAGACATATACCAATTGTCAAGGAATTAATCGTTAGAGAGACTTATGAGGCACCTAGACTGATTATCAATAAAGAAATTAAGAGTTTTTATGATTTTACCGTAGATGATTTTACATTAGAGGGATACAAAGCAGGAGATCAGATTAAAAAAATACCTGTTGCAGTATAATTGACAATATAAGCTTGAAAGAATGGTGATATGGCTTGAATTTTATTGTGGTTGTTGATCAGAATTATGGAATAGGGTACAAAGACAAGTTATTAACCCATATACCTGAGGATCTAAAGTATTTTAAGAAAATGACGCTAGGTAAAGTAATTATTATGGGTCGAACAACGCTTGAAGCTTTACCGGGTGGTAAGACATTACCAGGTAGAACAACGATTGTAATAACAAATAATCTAGATTATCATTTTAAGGGTGTAGTTGTTGCCCATGGATTAGAGGAACTTTTTGAAATTTTAAAGCCCTATCGAGATGAAGATATATTTGTAGCTGGTGGTGAGACGATTTATAATCTTCTATTACCATATTGTGAATACGGATATGTTACACATATAAAGGCAGAGTTTGAAGCAGATAAACATCTGGCTTGCATAGAACAGCTTGCTGAGTGGGAAAAGATATGGGATAGTGAAGAAAGTAGTCATAATGGGATCTTTTTTAGTTTCCATAAGTATATCAATCATCAGGTTGTAGATTGGCGAAAATTTTAAGTTTTACAAAATATAGATCCCATCTCATTTTGGAGTTAATCAATCCAAGGTGAGATGCGATCTTCTTATTTAACGAGCTGTTTTTCTATGCTTGGTTTTCTTCAATGAATTTCTGTAATTTCGCTGCCTGAATACCTTCTGTTTCTGCACAGGATTGAAAGAATTCTTTGATTTCCTCATCTTGTATATCATTTGCATAGTTTTTAAAATCTCTAACTTGTTCTTGCGTATCTAGCAATGCTTTTTTTAAACGATCCAATGTAGATAATTGCATTTGTAATCCTCCTAATATAAGAAAATCGGCTGAGCTAAGTTAAATTCTCGTTACCTATCTGCCGCTTTTCCAATTGTTTATGCAGAACTTTCTTGCGTAATAAAACCTAAAACATATGGCTACTAACTTTCACTTACATTATTTCATTTTACTTGGTGAAGGCCATGTCGTGAAAGTTTCTTAATGAATAATAAATTCATAAGCTTATTATGTATGAAAATTCAGGGTACTATTCATAATTAACAGTTAAAAACTTTCGTTTACATTATTTCATTTTACTTGGTGAAGGCCATGTCATGAAAGTTTATTAGTATATAAAATAATAAAAAAGTATAGACAATAACTTCCTATTATTTTATAATTATTTCAAGGGGAAAACTAAATATAAGGGGGAGTTCAAAACATGAGATATAGGCCAGAGGGGGCCGTATCTATCTTTCTGTGTGGTGTGCTTTTAGTACTCATTGTGTTTTCATGCACTATAATTGATGTAACTAGAATTCATATTGCGCAAGGTCAGGCAGAACGTGCACTTCTAAATGCAAGTCATTCTATTCTAGCTTCTTATGATTCACAGTTACAAAGTCAATATGGTATTTTCGCAAGAGATTTCTCTTCTAAAGCAACAATTCAAAATGATCTTTATCATTACATCCAACCTTCACTAAATCCCAATTCCATTGAAGAAGTATCAAAATCCACCAAGGAAAGCCATTATTTATTTAAGTACGATATCAACATAATGGATATACCTAATAGCTATTCAATCATCAATACTAAATATATTAAACTTCAGGTTCTAGAATTTATGAAATTCAGAGCACCTTTTATTGTTCTGGAGCCCTTTCTTGAAAAAATGGGCATTATGAGCAAGGCGTCTAAGACAACAGAAATTATTGCCCAAAAAAACGAGGTAGTTTCTGAGGTTCAGTCACTTCAAAATAGCTTTATCAAGCTTGAAATGTTAATAGATGGAATTATGATAGATAAGGATAAGGGAACTATTATTACTGATGAAGAAGGTAATCCAACGCTTAGCCCAAACTACATTAAAAAAGCCATTACTTCAGATACATATACTTCCCCAATCTATTCTGAAAAAGAAATACCACTTGAAAGCTATAGGAATTTACTAAACCAAAATATCTGGAAGCTAGATGAGACAATAAATACTTATAAAAATGATCTTTTAGGATGTGAAGCTTCGATAAAGGATGCTTTTACTTCCCTAAGGACGATTGAAGCACTTGAGAAATATAAACAAGAGGTTGAAAGCATTTTAGCAAGCCTTCCAATTGACGCAGAAAGCTATGGGTTACAAGCTTTTGAACTACAGATAGAAATAAGTCAAATCATACTTCAAATTCAAGAGGAAGAGGAGAAAATGAAAGCAGCTGTGGCGCTTTTTCATTCACTGGACGAGGATATTTATTTAACGCAGCTTCCTAAGATAAAGCTTCTAATAGATGAATATATTCCTTCTGAAAAATATGGTAACAAAGGACTTTTAGAAGAGGCATTGGTAGAAATAGAAATAATCAAAGCGCAAACTCCTGTTGTGGCTGAAAAAATTGGTGCCTTTAAGATTGTGTTAGAAAACAAAGAAGGGAACTACATTACAGATACATGTAAAAGTATAAAAGAGGAAGTGAAAGGTTATGAAAAGCTACTTGGTATAAATGCGGAAAAGGAAGTTACAGTTGTCAACGATATTCTTGCAATGGAAGAAGTTATGGAAGAGAATATTGCAGTCTTAAAACAAATCGAGGAGAATGTTTTAGTTACCCAAAGCAGTAGAGAGATCATGATTGGGCAGTGGTGGAAACAAAACAGCATAGTAAATGAAAATGCAGAAAAGTTACTTGCTCTTTTTAAAGAGGATTTCATTGCAAATATTCATACACCCTATACAAGTAATCCGCAGACAGAGGTTTTAAAAAACCTGGATGAAATAGAAGTTAAACTAGATCATTATAATAGAGGGTTCTATTTTGACTATACTTCAATTAGCACTGAGGTTAAGTCGGATTTTGACTTCTCTAGTTTTGTTGAAAGAGCAAAGGGACTTTTTCCACAAATTAAGTTACCAAATCTGGAGCTTAGTATTTCGGATGACAGTCTACCTTCACTAAGTAAGGGGATTGCTCCATCAACAGAGGAAGACAAGCCACAAACAATTGATATTTCAGCAAGCAATCATTTTTTAGATATACTTAAAAAAATGGGTGGAGATCTAATAGAACGATTTACCGATTTGAGAAATGCAGTTTACATAAATGAATACATTATTGGTATGTTTAGCTGTGCTACCAATCATCACAAGGATGAAAAAGGGTTAGCGGTAGAAGCTTTGACATTAAATAATTATCCGAAATCCAAACATTATTTAAATTATGAAGTTGAGTATGTTCTTTTTGGACAATCCGTTGATTATGCGAACTTATTGGCTACTTGTGGAATCATATTTGCACTAAGAATCGCACTAAATACGATTTCACTATTGTCAGACATGGATAAGATGAAAGCGATTACAAATACAGCGAATGCGATTGCTGGATGGTGGAGCCTAGGAATTGGAAGTATTGTTGTTACGGTAGTTTTGACATTAGTATGGGCGATGATAGAGTCAGTTTCAGATGTCCAGAAGCTATTGTCTGGAGAGCGGGTTCCAATCATTAAAAATTCTGATACTTGGGAGACGGATATTTTAAGTGGAATAACAAACGTGGTGAGCGAGACGGCAGAGGATGCCGCTCAGGTCGAAGAAAAAGGTTATTTACCTAGTCTAGGGTATGAAGATTATTTTAAGATTAATGTTACTAGGGGGGGTGGTAAAGGAAGATACGAAATTACTTAGAATATTAGATTTAATTCAACTTAATATTTCGAAGGAAAGAGGAGAAACCATACTATTGGAAAATTATGTTTCTGCATTTGAATCAGAAGCGGATTTTGAAGTGAACTTTATCTTTTTTAAATTACCCTTTATGTCTAGGAGGGCAAAAGAATTAGGTTCTAATTTTAGCTTTAGTAAAAAAGTTAAGGTATCTTATTAAGGAGGGATTATGAAAAAACTTAAAGGCTCATTGACGATTGAAGCAGCACTCGTATTTCCAATGTTTTTGATGGTTGTTTTTTCGGTAATTTATTTTATTAAAATAATCTATATTTATGAACAAATCCAGTTTGCGATCACTGAAGTGGCAAACCAAATAGCGGTAGGAGCATATATATTAGATGATGCAGGTATCCTTGATTTACAACAAGAAACTTATAATCAGGCGAAGGGTAATGTAGAATCAGCAACAGGATCAGTTGAAGATGTGCTTCAAGAATTAGAGGGTTTGACCCAATTTAAAGTAACGAAACAAGCAGGAGGCAATTTAGTTTCTTCGACTAACAGTGAGGAAGGAGGCTCTTGGAGCGAAAAACTCAACAACGTATCAAAGGAGATTTCTTCTATTAAGAATCAAATTGAAGAAAGAATTACTGGAATTTACAATGTTGTAACTGAAGCCGTTGAATGTATTCAAATTCTTACGGAAGATTCAAAACAAATGATTGTATCCATGGGGGTCGTCCCTGGTATGGAGATTGTCAACAATGCGATCGGTTCAAAGGTAACAAACACTTTGTTTAATCAATACATAACAGAAAATGATTATATCAATTGGGGAATTATAAATGAGGAAAAAGGGATGGATTTTACGGGGTCACAATTTTTCCTAAAAGATGAGGATGTATGTATCGTTGTTAGATACCAAATTGAAATGCCTTTTTTAAAAGGTATATTAGAGCCTATAACAATAACGCAAGCAGTTAGGTCGAGAGCATATACTGGAAATGGTAATTTTAATAGTAAACTTGAAAAGGCTCAAAAGCTTAATGAAGAAGGAAAGGAATCCATCGTTTATGTTACAAAGAAAGGTACCAAGTACCATACCGATAGAAGTTGTCATTATATTGATATCAAAATAAAGGACAGCAGCTATGGAGCAATTAAGGATAATGAAACAATTTGTGAGGTTTGTGCAAAGAATGGATTGGTAACAAGTGATTCGGCTATCGTTTATTCAACTGATGCCAGTGATATTTTTCATACATCAAATACATGCTGGACAATAAAAAGAGATGTAATGACAATAACTTTAGACGAAGCACTAGACAGTGGTTATACCCATTGTAGTAAATGTAAAGAAGGGGGTAAATAGATGATTTATTTTTTAAATATAATATTGTTTTATTTTTTGACATTAATATTAGGTATTGTTACATATATATACCTTGCAGTAAAAATGAAAATACCAAGAGGAAGGGTTGTGTTGGCATTGGCGGTTATGCTGTGTATTATTATCAATTCTATGATGATATTTCAACATAAGTACGGATTTAACAGCTATAGTATGATATACATATTTTTGGTTTATGTTTTATGTATGCTTACGATACATGATTTACTTGATAAGTGCATACCATTAAGGTGGTTGGTGTTGGGTGGTGTTATGGGAAGCGTTATGCTAGTTTACAATCCAAATATAAGTATATTAGAAGGCATAGCTGGTTCGTTTATTACTGGGGTCTTGCTGGTGATCATATCAAAGGTTACAAGAGGTGGTATTGGCATTGGGGATGGGTTCGTTTTTGCATTCATTAGTTTGATTGTAGGCTGGAAAATGGCCTTAACAGTGCTGATTCTTGCATTCATGCTTTCAGGGTTTATAGGAATAGTTCTATTTGTGTTAAAAAAGGTAAATCATAAAACATCTATTCCGTTTATGCCCTTTATACTTGCTGTTACGATATTTATCTTATGGACGTAGGAGGTAATATGAGCGTAAATGGAAGCTTTACAGTTGAGGCTAGTATGATTTTCCCAATCATTTCCTTAATACTAATAGTCGTTCTTTCCATTGCGATTTATACACATGAAATGGCTTGTATGCAAAGCATTGCAAATGGTGCTCAAAATGAGGTGCAGTGCTTTTGCGAAAGTACCGAGTATGAGGATAGATTGGAAAGAGGGCTTTACATAGATGCGAATTTTGAGGATCGATTGGTACAGCATATCAATTCATATGTGAAGGATAGAGCTGAAAAGACATTAATAATGACGAACAAGGAAAGGCTTGCGATTGAAGTGGAGGTTACTCCTTTTATGGTGTATAAAAAAATAGACTTATCAATTTCAAAGGGTTTTACAACACCTTTTCGTTTTAATTATATGATTGGATTATTAAAAATTGATGTTCATTCAAGCTCAAAGTTACTTCAGCCAGCCAATACAATTAGGATGGTTGATGTAATGGATGATTTAACAAATGATATTACGGCTACAAAAGCACTAAAGGAAAGGTATGAAGAAATTCTAAATAAAATAGAAGAATCAATTAACGAGTGGATATAGTTTCAGATTTTATGTTATTGACATATAGTATACTAAGTTTAATAAGCTCTAGGAATGTAGTAGAGCTTAGTCTTATTTGTGGAGAGATGAGCATGAATGAAAATAACAATTCCTACTGTAGCAATTCGAAAGATATGATCACAGCATTAAGAGACATCATAGATGTATTGTACGATGGTTACTGTAAGGTCTTGAGTGACGATGAATTATGTCCGACAATCCGCAAAAAGATGAGAGAGTTAGAGTATCGTTCGAAGAGAGAAAAGCGATATAAACTATTGAAGGTATTTAACATTTTAAACGCTACGCAGCCTAGTTTGAATTATAATTGCAATTTGAACAAGGAAGTAGTAATATCTATATTAGATGAAATATATATTTTATGTATAGAAGTACTATAACAATCAGAGTAGGAGGAAATGTAAAATGCAGTCAAAACCAAGATTATTATTAGGATTTTTTATTATTGCAGTTGGTGTTGTATTTATGCTTGATGTACTCACTGTAATTGATGCGGGTCGAGTTTTCCATGACTTCTGGCCTTTGCTTTTGATCGTTTTTGGATTATTTGCAATGATTGATAAGAATTCCTCTTCTTTTGTCGGCGGTATATTAATATTAATTGGCGTGTACTTTCAACTGAATATGTTGGATTTAGAAATATTAGATAACGTAAATATATCCGAATTCATATTACCAGTAATTATAATTATAATAGGTGTGAAAATTCTAGTTAAGCCCAAATGAAATCATTGAAACAAGTTTTAAGAAAACCTTTTAGACTGGTGAATAGATTTGCTTTCACTGGTTTTTTTGTGTGTTAAGAAAGTTTTCGTGACATACCTTTGACCAAGTAAAAGGGAATGGATGATAAAAAAGTGTAATAGCCATACTTTTTATTTAATGGGTATGATTTTTATAGGCGATTTGAAGCGGGCACTTTCGAATAATATAATAAATCAGAGGCATAATAAATAGAAATGAGAGGAAGTGATTATAGATTAAAGGTCTTGAAGTAATATTAGACAGTAAGTTTTGGATTGATTTGTTAGAAGGCATTACTGCACTTGGACCAATTGCGGGTATACTACTCATCATGACTGAAGCGTTTATTCCTGTTTTACCTTTATCAGTTTTTGTAGCAATCAACGTAATGGCATATGGCTTCTGGCAAGGATATTTGTATTCTTGGATTGGAAATGTGTTAGCTTCTATCCTTCTTTTTTCTATAATAAGAAGATATGGTACAACTAGGTTTAGGAAAAAGATTGAGTCAAATAGAAATTTAAATAATATATTTGTGTGGATTCAACAACATGGGTTTATGCCTATTTTTATATTGCTTTCTTTTCCCTTCACGCCGTCATGTTTGGTGTGTGGGCTATCTGCTTTGGCTGGAATCAGGTATAAAACATTTATCTATTCTATTGTTTTTGGCAAGCTCATTATGATTTTATCCTTGAGCTTCATAGGATATAATATTTCAGAGTTTTTGAATCAGCCGATTAAGTCGGTTGTGTTGATTTTATTAACTTTAAGTATATCGTTTGGTGCAAAGGTGATTATGAGGCGTTATGAGAAGAAGCTTGATAGGATGAGGTTTGAAGAAGATATTGATTTGAATGAGGAAAAAAAAATTGCATAATTAAATAGAATGGTTTTTTTGGTAGTGATAAAAGAGAAAACGAGACGTGTTTTGTTGTGTTTTGTTTTATGCGTAAAGTGAACTGTTGTGAAATGAAAAGAGATAGTCTTTAGTATACGTATTCATGAGAATGGGTAGGTAATTATTTTTCTGGCCTTACCCTTTCGGCCGGTCGGGCGAAAAATAATTACCTACCCATTCTCATATATGGCAATAGACTATTTAGTTCAAAACAGGGCATCTTTTTTCTGAAATATAGTCGAATGATTTATGTTATTGATACGGAGTTATTTGATAAGCCAGTTGTTGGGGTTTTGATAAAAGTAACTGCTTGATTTGTAACTGTTGAGATAATAGTAAATATCTCTTGTCGGGCTTTGACGAAAAAGCAAAAAAAATAAAAAAAAGGTCAAAACGGGTTGACATTGATTTGTGGGGGTGATATAATTACTTTCGCTGCTGAGCTGAGCAAACAAGTGCCAACAAGCAGCATTTTAACAGCAATGTTAGGTAGTTATGGAGACAGTAAATTTTACACGAAATTGATGGTTGACATAACGCATTGAAGATGATATACTAACTTTCCGGCCAAAAAGCAACACGGTCTGGGAGAAAGAAAAAGAGCAATAACAGGACCTTGAAAACTGAACAGTAAACCAACCAATTAATTCAAGTAATGACTCAGTTTTCGCGTAAGCGAAATACTGAACAGGTTTTATCAATATGACAAGTTTTCACGTAAGTGAAAATACTTGAAAAGCGAAAAAGCCGAATGATAATAGTCAGCTCAAAATGAACAAGATTAAACATGAGAGTTTGA